>CAVAON010000105.1:0-6149 GCA_963590215.1 Anaerovoracaceae bacterium
AAGGGTGGGTCAAATTTAAACGTAAAAGTGGGTCAAATTTACTTGACAATCAACAACAATGGCTCAGACACAAGGTAAGGGTGGTAATGCTCAAACAGTGGAAGAAGCCAAAACGCATATATCTGAACCTGCAGAAACTGAACAGGGCGCTGAAATGTGGCTTCACAGATGAAGAAATCTTCAAAGTGGCAAACAGCAGGCTTGGCTGGTACAGACGCTGCGGTATGTATGTGGTAAACTTTATATTAAACCCGGAGATACTGGGATACAAAATAAAAGGTCGACCGGGATTAGTCGACCCATTGGCGTACTATCTGAGCTAATACCTGATTTATATTAATGTAGCGCCGTATACGAGACCCGTACGTACGGTGCAATGGGAGGGTGAGATAAATATCTCACTCTACCCTATTGAAATAAACATAATATTGAAAAATGATCGCCGCACTCTCGTGACTTTAGTCGTGAGCTGGGCAGGGCAATCGCTTAAAAAAATAGAGTGGCGATGCCACTCTATTAAATTTCTATGATTAAATCCATTTGTCAACTTCAGTTAATACCTTGTCCATAATCTTCATGTTTTCAACGATTTCGTCTTCAGTGATGATTAGTGGAGGAGCTACGATAATCATATTCTCGTGTGAATATGTCCAGAAGCCCTCTGCAGTCAGCATTCCGAGGATCTTCTTCATGTATCCTTCAGGATCCTTGCCAAAAGGTACTAACGGCTCTCTTGTTTCCTTGCTCTTTACAAGCTCAATTGCTGAGAATAATCCGATGTGTCTTACCTGACCAACGCAAGGGTGAGCATCAACATAACCATCTTCGATTTCAGCTAATACCTTGCCTGCCTTTGCAACGTTTTCTTCGATGTTCAGGTTTTTGTATTCGGCAAGTGTTGCAACTGCTGCTGCACAGCCCATTGGATGAGCGGAGTAGGTTAATCCGCAGCCGATTGAAGTTTCGTTGAAGAAATCTGCAATCTTTTCGCTTACGATAACGCCGCCAAGAGGAACATAACCGCAGGTTACGCCTTTAGCAAATGTGATAATGTCTGGTTCATAACCGAAGTTCTGGAATGCGAAGCATTTACCTGTTCTGTACCAGCCTGCCATAACTTCGTCACAAACCATAAGAATATCATATTTATCACATAATTCTCTTACGCCTTTGTACCATTTAACAGGGGCGATTAAGATACCGTTCGAACCAACGATTGATTCAAGCCAGATGGCTGCAATCTGTTCAGGTCCTTCATAAAGAATCTGGTTTTCTAATAATTCGAGATAGAAATCTGCAACTTCATCATCATTTGCAAATTTGCATGCCTTAGGTGCTCTGTAAGCATAAGGACCATCGTATTTAACGAAGCCAGGGCCACCCGGTTCATTGAAGAAATGTCTTGGTTCACCTGTCAGCATGCCTGCGCCTGCTGATGAACCGTGGTAGCATCTGTACTGTGAAAAAATCTTCTGCTTACCAGTAAACTGTCTTGCAATCTTAATAGCGTTTTCGTTTGATTCTGCGCCTGCATTTGTGAAGAATACTTTAGCTCCCTTTAAGCCTGAAGCATTGACAACTGCTTCAGCAGCATCTGCTCTGCATTCCATAGCGAAAGCAGGTCCCATGAAAGGAATCTTCTTTGCCTGTTCGCATATGGCGTCAACTATAGCTTTGTTGCCATGACCTAAATTTGAATTAACAAGCTGGGATGACATGTCTGTAAATCTTTTGCCATCTTCTGTCCAGAAATAGATGCCCTCTGCTTTTTCTACTACGAGTGGGTTAAGAGCACCCTGAGCACTCCATGAGTGAATATTATATTTTTTATCTTTTTCTAGAATAGCTGACATTTCATTTCTCCTTTTTAATAGAAATATTCAGCAGGGCGGAAGTGTCCGCCACTGCCGGGAAACGTTGACTGTTTAATATTGGTTCAGTTTATGCATCAACTTTTGCAATTACTGCTGCATCGATAAAGTCTTCTGCTTTTTCAGGTTTCCAGTTAGGAATCTGTCTTGAAACATATGTGAAGTTGAGAAGATCTTTGTAAGTTGCATTGTGTGATACGCTGTTGCCGCCCCATGTACCGCAACCTAATGTCATTGATACAGGGAATCCGCAATTCCATCCACCTGAGTTTGTTAAGCACTGAGGCTGGTTTACTACGCATTTTGTTACAGGAGCAACTGATGCAACTCTTGCAACGTCTTCGTCATCATTAGTGTGAATACCACAGCTGTGGCCTTTGCCCTGGTAGTTTAGGCAAGCCATCATCTTGTCGATTGCATCATCAAGGTCTTTAGCTTTCTGAACACCTGATACAGGTGACAGTTTTTCGCCTGCGAAAGGATGATCAAGTCCTGCACCGTCTTCTTCTGCCATTAATACAAGAGTTCCTGCAGGCACATCTATATCAGCCAATTTAGCGATAGTTTCAGCATTCTGTGCAACGATAGCTCTGTTTAATACATGGTCGTTAGGAGTGTTTGGCCACATAGTTTTCTGAAGCTTTGCTTTTTCTTCTGAGCCTTCTTTGAAGAGAACAGCACCATGTGCTTCCATTTCTTTAACGAACTCATCATAGCAGTCTTCGAATACAACGATATTGTTTTCTGTTGAGCATGAAGTTGCATTGTCATATTTCTTTGAAGCTACGATCATTTCTGCAACCTTGTCCATAGGAGTTTTGCCTGTTACGATTGATACACAGTTACCAACACCAACGCCGATTGCAGGAGTTCCTGATGAGTAAGCAGTTTCAACAAGTGCTTCTCCACCTGTTGCAAGTATGAAATCACACTGCTTCATTAATTCCTGTGAAGTTTCAAGCTTAACCCATTCAGGAGCACAAGTCTGTACTAAATCTTCAGGATATCCTAATTTTTTAAGGGTAGCTCTGATTTCATCAACGATAACAACATTTAATTTCTTGCACTTAGGGTGAGGTGCCAGGATTATAGCATTTCTTGTCTTAAGTGCCATGTTTGACTTAACGATAGGAGTTGCTTCACCGTTTGTTACAGGCATGATGCCGGCAACAACGCCCATTGGTTTAGCATATGTCTGCATGCCTGTTTCTTTATTATCGTCAATCAGTCCAACTGATTTCTTATCTTTCATCTGGAGATATGCTCCCCATACTTTACCATAAATCTTGCCTACTTTGTCTTCAGCAATACCCATGCCTGATTCTTCAACGAGCATTTCGGCATACATTTTGGCTTTTTCCGGTTTTGTAAGGTTATAGGTAACAGCTGCAGTGATGAGATCTACATCTTCCTGAGTAAAATTGTTAGCTACAGCCTGCGCTTTTCTTGCTTTTTCAACCAGACCTGCAACGTATTCTTTTGCATTTAATGACATTTTTAAAGTCCTCCTTTTATATTTATTTATCAATTGTAAAAAACCTAATTACTTGATGAATATAATATATCACTTTCAAACTGAAAATCAAGGGGTTTGAATAAGAATTTTGTTGTATACATATAATGTTTTTGCTGTGTATAGTATACAGTTCGAAGAGTCTGACAATTCATCGCTATACATATGTTTTATTGCAAAAATCAGATGATATATTCTGCAACTATGAGGCTTGCGCATAAAATCAGAAATACAGCCCCGATTATAATGTTGAGATGCTTTGGAGAAATACGGTTTGCAAAAAGAGCAGCAATTTTTGCTCCGACTGCTGCACAGACTGCACATATAATAAAGATGTTCCAGTCTGTAATGCCTGCTACGCTGAAATGAACAGCAGCTCCAAGTAGTGCGACAAGAGTCATGATGATGAGACTGGTGCCAAGAGAAGTTTTGATATCGAATCCCATCAGACATGTGAGAAGTATTACAAACATCATGCCGCCGCCGGCTCCAAAAAAGCCACATATTGCACCTATGGCACAGCTTCCTGCTGTAATCATTTTTTTCTGACGTTCGAATGTGATTGTTTCCGGGAGCTTGGCATCAGGGAAGAACAGAAACTTCACAGCCATTATAATTGTACAGAGTATAATGCCATGCCCCAGAACAGATTCAGGCATGAAAGACGAGAGAACACTGCCTGTTGCTGCAAACACAAGTGCACAGACAAGAATTCTGCTGCATTGCTTGATATTGGTGTTTTTTCTTCTGATAAAAGTGATGGAAGAAGCAGCAGATGAAAAAACATCTACCGCAAGAGCAATACCGATAGCCTCATACGCAGGAAAATTAAGATATGCGATGAGTACAGGAGATATTATCATTGCTGCGGAAATTCCGGCAAGACCTGTAGCTGTGCCGGCAGCAAACCCTATTAATATGCACAAAACGATTTTTATCAGCATTGACAGTCACCTTGAATAATGATATAAATCTATTCTATAATCTGAAATTCATCGTGTCAACAGGATATGCAATATGCCTATTTGTTAAAATTTTAACTTATCTTGATTTTGATTTATATACAGGTGTATAATTTTTCTGTTAATACACATAAAATTTGGAGGAATACACAATGAAAGTTTTAGTAATCAACTGCGGAAGTTCATCGTTAAAATATCAGGTTCTTGATATGACAAACGAAGAGCTTATCTGTAAGGGACTTGTTGAAAGAATCGGTATGGATGGATCGGTGATTTCCCATACAAAAACAGGCATGGACAAGTTTGTATTAGAAGCACCTATGAAGGATCACAAAGACGCCATAGGTCACGTTATAGATGCTCTCAAGGATGAAGAACATGGCGTAGTTAAAGATATGAGTGAAATCGGTGCAGTGGGGCATCGTGTAGTTCATGCGGGAGAAAAATTCGCACATTCGGTTCTTATCACTGAAGAAGTAATCAAAGCACTTGAGGAATGCGTTGATCTTGCACCTCTTCACAATCCGCCAAACCTTCTGGGTATCGCAGCATGCCAGGAACTGATGCCGGGCACTCCTATGGTAGGTGTATTTGATACAGCATTCCACCAGACAATGCCGCCTCAGTCATATATTTATGCAATACCTTATGAATACTACGAAAAATACGGCATCAGAAGATACGGCTTCCACGGCACAAGCCACAAATACGTATCAGAGAGAGCTGCAGAGATGCTCAATGTCAATATAGAAGATCTCAAGATTATAACTTGTCATCTTGGTAACGGCGCTTCAGTATCAGCTATAAAGAGAGGCAAATGCATAGATACATCGATGGGACTCACTCCACTCGAAGGTCTTGTAATGGGTACAAGAAGTGGTGATATTGACCCTGCAATTGTAACATATATCAGAGAAAAAGAAAATCTTGAACAGGGCGGTGCAAATGAAATTCTCAACAAAAAATCAGGTATGCTGGGCATTTCAGGAGTATCAAGTGATTTCAGAGACATCGAGGCTGCAGCTGCAGAAGGTAACGAAAGAGCTATGCTTGCACTTAAAGTGTTCGCTCAGAGAGTTAAATTCTATATCGGCGGATATATAGCTGAGATGAACGGTGTAGATGCTATCGTATTTACAGCGGGAGTTGGTGAAAACGATATGGGTATGAGAGACATCATCTGTAACGAAATGGGCAACCTCGGAATCAAGCTTGACCTTGTAAAGAACAAAGTAAGAGGAAAAGAAATGATTATCTCAACAGAAGATTCAAAGGTTAAAGTACTCCTTATCCCTACCAATGAGGAGCTTATGATTGCAAGAGATACCTACAACATTGTAAATAATAAATAATTGCATCGGGATGAAAAGTCGGCTTTTATTTCAAAGCTTGTAAATTTAACACGGGCATTTATTCTTATATAACGGGTAAATGTTCGTGTTTCATTTTAGCAGCTAAAAAAAGCAAAAAAAATGTCTTTAATCTATTGACATTGGCGGTTTGTTTTGATAATATATTCAAGCTGTCACTTTGACAGCCTGATTCAAAAATTGCATAAACAAATTAAAAAAGTTGTTGACACAATGACTTAAAAATGGTAACATATTTCTTGCAGTGATTTGAAGCAGCAATGTTTGAATTTGACTGATGTGGCGGTGTAGCTTAGTTGGCTAGAGCGTCCGGTTCATACCCGGAAGGTCGGTGGTTCGACTCCACTCGCCGCTACCATTTTTTTATAGAGTTGATTTTGGGAGTTTAGCTCAGCTGGGAGAGCATCTGCCTTACAAGCAGGGGGTCACAGGT
>CAVAON010000106.1:0-6131 GCA_963590215.1 Anaerovoracaceae bacterium
GTGTGAATCCTGCTACAGCTTCAGCAGTATATGCCGCTTTTACTACTTTACTCAAGGTAATTCCTCCTTTAATTATTCATTTATTAACGAGAAGCCGGCGAAGGATTTCTCCTGCGTCGGCTTTATTAACTTGTGATTTCTATATTTATATGAATTTACTAGAATTCATCGCTTGCATCGCATTTAAGTACTGCATTAAGAGTTGCTGTTGCAATTGCTGTGCAGTCTTCATCTGATACATGCTCAGGTTCGCAATGTGATAAACCGTCTTTAGTTCTTGCAAATAACATAGTTGTAGGAATCATATATGCACAGAACTGAGCATCATGTCCTGCTCCTGATAAAATCTTCTGCCATTTAGCTCCCATTTCTTCCATTGATTCTTCTACAAAACCAACTAATCTCTTGTCGAAGTCTACAGTATCTCTTACCCACTGTTCTTCGATGTCTGATGTGCACTGGCACCATTCCTGAGCTGCCATTTCCTTGAGGATTTCCATGCAGTGTTTTCTTACTTCAGGGTTTGGATGTCTTACATCGAGTGAGAATTCAGCTTCATCGTTGATGCAAGTATGGATTCCAGGATGTACATAGATTTCACCTGTTGTATATACGAATTCAGGTTCGCCTTTTGCAACAACCTCTGCATTGTATTCATCATATCTCTTGTGCATTTCGCATAAGAATGCTGATGCAGCATAAAGAGCATCATGTCTCTTAGCCATTGGGAATGTACCTGCATGAGCAGTGAATCCATGGAATCTTACTCTGTAGTTGAACATACCCATTACCAGCTGTACAGCACCGATTTCGTTGCCTGCGTCTTCAAGGATAGGTCCCTGTTCCAGATGTGCTTCAAACATTGCACAATATTTGTCAGGGCTGATTCTGTTTTCTTTAGGTCCCTTGAACTTAGTTGCAGCTAAAGCTTCACCGAAGTTCGCATATGGGGAATCGTCCATTGGCTTTGAAGCCATCATATTGTCATATTCAAAGTTAACCTGGAGTTCTTTTGGAAGGTAATCATGACAGATGATTCCTGATACCATCATTGCAGGTGGATATAATGAGCCTTCTTCGTTGGTCCAAATCATAGCTGTAAGCGGATGTTTGTGAGGAATATTCTCGGCAACTACTGTTTCAAGAACTTCCATACCTGTCATAACACCTAAGATACCATCATAGTTACCGCCGTTTTTAACTGAGTCACAGTGTGAACCCATTACAATTCTCTTAGCATTTGGATCTGAGCCTTCGATTGTTGCATACATACATGCTACATCGTCACACTCAACCTTTGCTCCGATAGCTTCCATTCTTCTTTTGAATTCTTCTCTTGCCATGTGAGCTTCTGCTGAAAGTGAATATCTTGTGATTCCACCGTGTCCTGCGTCACCGAACTTTGACATTGTTTTAATTTTGTCTGACATTCTTTCTAAACTACACTTATACATAACTCATCCTCCTTGAATCAATATAATTTAATAACGCAATTAAAATCCAGCTTTGAAACTGGTTACATTTAAATATTATCACAATATCCGAAAAAAGCAAGCAGCAAAGATGGTGCAAGTCTGTCAACATATGCTTTTTGAAAGGTTTTAGATGAAATTTGTTAAAAAAAAATTTTTTGAATAAAAATAAGGCTGCTATATTTAACAAATAGCAGCCTGGCGTATAGCAAATTAGTATTTATGGATTTTCAGTTCAAGTTTTTTTTCAGGACAGATAAATGTGCAAAGTCCGCATCCGGTACAGTATCTGTCATTAACCGCTACTCCATCCGGATTTCTGGTTATTGCACCATACATGCATGCCGCTTCACACCTGCGACATTCTGCTTCACATGGAATATCATCTATATTACAGATTGCAGGCTCGATTTTCATTTCATCAAAAGATTTCATTTTTTGAAGAGCAAGCCCTCTGATTTCCTCAACATCAGAAATGTTTTTTGTTTTTGCCCATTTGTCCAGCCCCTCAGTTATTTCTTTTATTTTTTCGGGTCCGTTTATCATAACAGCTGTCCCTACCTGCACTGCAGAAGCTCCAAGCATTATATATTCAAGTACATTCTGGTAGGTCTCAACTCCTCCAATGCCGCATACTGGAACATCTACAGCCTGTGCTATGGATGCTACGGCAGCCAGTCCTATAGGCCTTATGGGAGCACCGGAATATCCGCCATAAGTCGGAAGCATAGGTCTTGCATTTTCAATGTCCACACCCAGTATGCATCTGATGGTATTAATCGCACTTATCGCTGCGGCTCCTGCTTCTCTTGCAGCCTTTGCCACTGCTGTCATATTGGTTGCAGTCTGCGACAGCTTGACCATAACAGGTATCTTGACAGTGGAAACAACTTCTTTTGTTATCTCGAATATGACGTCAGAATGAGATGCTGCAACCTCCAGAGATTCTCCCATCGGATTTGATATGCTTATCTCAATTGCATCAGCACCAAAACGCTCCATTTTGGCAGCAAGGTAAGCAACTTCTGATGGGGTATGAGCAGACACGCTGGCAATTACAATTCCCCCACCGCTTTTGGCAATCTGCATTTCTCTTTCCCAGCCTTCCACCTGTATATCACTGTACAGTCTGATGTTCTGTGCACCGTTTCCATCATATGCAATTCGCGGACTTACATCCATTATAGCATCACTGACTATGCTCTCGGTTATGACCGCGCCGGCTCCCGCTTCTATTGCTTTTTTGATGCTGTATCCGTCTTTGTTCCATGGGCCTGCAGCTACAATCAGTGGGTTTTTCATATTAAGGTTCAAAAAGTCGGTTTTCATCAGAACATTTCTCCTATTCTTTCTTTGTGTCCGCATGATTTTCGGATTTTGAGCTTAGGCAGAAGAAGTATTTCTTTTTTTGTATCTCCAAAGGCATCATCTTCTCCTTCTATAAAATCAAAGAGCAGTCTTGCTCCCATAACTCCCATTTTGTGGAGAGGTTTTTCCATTGTAGTAAGTTTTGGAGTAACAAGGTTTGACATTCTGATGTTGTCAAATCCCACCAGCGCCAAATCTTCAGGGATTGAAAACCCGCTGTCACTTGCCGCATCGATAACCCCGAAAGCAAGCGTGTCACTGGTTGCAAGAATTGCTTCAGGGCGCTCCTTCATCTCAAAGAATTTCTTTGCACCTATATATCCTCCCTCTATGGTATTTGGAGCATATACTATGTGATCCGGATTGAGATCAAGACCAAAATCCACTATTGCCTGCCTGAATCCTTCGAGTTTATGTCTGTTTTCAGCAAGAGGTGTCCTGCCGCAGAGCATCCCTATCGACTTGTATCCGATATGCACAAAATGCTCAACAACTCTGATTGCCGCATCTTTGCTGTCTATTCTAACCTTGTGTATATCTGAAACGTCGCTGTTTTCACCTATTACAACCGATGGGATTCTGTTTTCTTCAAGCATTTTGAAATCGGCAGCTCCAACATATGGATGTATCATAACTATGCCGTCTACACGTCTGTCGATAAGCTGCTGCAGATAACGCCGCTCCTTTTCGATATCATTTTCGGCATTGCACATGAGAATAATATATCCCTTGCTGTGAGCAACATCCTCAACTCCCCTTGCAACTTCTATAGGTGCCGGATTGAGTATGTTAGGCACCATAAGTGCAATCGAACCTGTTTTGTTGAAGTTGAGCCCTCTGGCGAACCAGTTCGGAGTATATTCCTCTTCTTTAATAATGGCTTCGATTCTTTGACGTGTTGCCTCTGCCACAGTTTCAGGATGATTCATAACTCTTGATACTGTAGCTACTGAAACACCTGCCTTGTCAGCTATATGGCGAATATTCATATCTCATTCCTCCAGGAGATCCGGATCATGAAAATCCGAGCCTCTTGTTATTTTAAGATTATATTTGAGAGCAAGTGATACAAATCGCTGTGCTTCTTCATCTGTATGCTTCGGATAATAACATTCTATCCCTTCTATACCCTGTTTTTTTAGTCGTGCAACAAGCACCTCCATGTTGGCAAAAAACTCGTCAGAGCCTTTTTCACCAAGTCCTCTTGCAACCCCCGGATGCGCAATCACAGGAATACCTCCTGCACCTTTGATAAGCCTGATTGCCTCATCTGAGGTTATTACTTCTTTTTTGATGGCTCGAAGTCTTTCGGATTTAAATATTTTTTCGGTAAAAGCTTCTTTGACATCACATATATATCCTTTGTTTACAAGTGCTCTTGCAAAGATTGGTTTACCTATAAAGTCCTGACCCTCTCTCATTTCAAGATCTGCTCTTGTCAAAGGATATCCCATGTCTGACAGCTCGCTGATAATACTGTCATTCCGCTCTTCACGCCATATCCTGATATCTTCAATCCTATCCAGCATGGGTTTGTCTGATATATTTATATAATATCCCAGAATATGCAGCCCTATATTTTCTTCTGCTGTCCTTGTGGAAAGTTCAATCCCCGGAACAACTTCAATGCCAAGCTCCCGTCCTGCAAGAAGTGCCTCCGGAATGCCTCCCACACCGTCATGGTCAGTTATAGCTATACTCTCATATCCCAGGTTTTTGAATCTTGTAACAACCTCTGACGGAGACAGTCTGCCATCTGAATAATAAGTATGAATGTGATAATCCACATTTTGCTGTCTGTTAAAAATCATAGCAAGAGCTCCTTTTTAAGTTCTGTAAAGGCTGCATCCCCTTTTACTGTTTTAACTATTTCAAGCGCAAATTCCATTGCCGTTCCAGGTCCCTGTGATGTAATTATATTTCCATCAGTCTGAACACGTGCAGAAGAAACCACTGCGTCTCCGAGGTATTCTTCCATACCTGGATATATAACGGCTTTTTTGCCTGAAAGAATCCCGCAGCGTGCAAATACCATAGGAGCTGCACATATTGCAGCAAGACCCTTGCCCGATTCATCAAATAATTTTATCATTGCTGTAAGCCCTTCATGCTCTGCCATGTGAAGTGTCCCCGGCATCCCACCAGGCAAAACAATCATATCGCATTTATCATAATCGGCATTTATAAAGGTCATATCTGTTTCTATGGTAATTCCATGAGCCCCTGTCACTTGTGTTTTATCTGTGATAGAAACAGAAACAGCATCAATGCTGCTTCTTCTCAATAGATCAAGGATTGTGACAAATTCAATTTCTTCTGTGCCCTCGGCAAAATGAACATATATCATCTGAAATATCTCCTCTCGTTAAATATATCTCTTGATTTGGTATTAAGCCATGTTATATACATAACAGCAAGTGATACAAGAACGCATCCTGCAGCAATTACTGCCGCTGCAGTTTTTAATATACCGCCTCCGAATATCTGTGAAAGCACTGCTTCCTGCTGTATTCCAAGCACCATCTGATTTATATATGCTGTAACAGGATGTATAAATCCATATATTCCGATTACAAGTATCATTCCAAGCATTACAACCATAGACCACAAAAACTTTCTGCGATAAAGTGCTTTTGTTTCATATCCTGATTTTACAAGCAGTACAAATATAAGGAGTGATGCTATAAAGCTCAAGATTCCAAGCGCTGCAGCGATATTATCAAAGACTTTCAATTTGTCAAGAATGCTATAGTCTGCTTTAGTAAAAGTCGCAGCTTTGCCTATATAGTAATCATAAAGTTCATCAGATTTGTTTACTGCATAAAAGCTGTCTGTATTACCCTTCATATATGAAGAAATCTGCTGAGCCATTTCTTCAGGTTCAACGAATATGCCCGCTTCCTCAAGGGTTTTGACAGGCAGCTTCTCTTCATCAGAAAGCTCATTGCTTTTCTCGATTGTTTTGGTGAGCTTCCATTCATACATGTCAGGCACCCTGGTTATAACATTTACAACCAGAGAAAATATAAAAATGGGTATCAGAGCTATCAGAAGTGATGCATACCATCTGCTTGGTTTTTTTCTCTGATATCCGTCAGGTACATAATACATGTTTACTGCCACTCAAAATGTGTTTAAATATACCTAAACGCATCGAGAAATTGAAGTCCTTGCGGATACTTCTTACTGCTTCAACGTGTATGCTTTGGCGATTGTAAACAATACACTACTCACAAGTTCTTGTACACTCCACAGTCGTAAATTCCCGAAATAGCCTTCGGTACATACTTA
>CAVAON010000107.1:0-1209 GCA_963590215.1 Anaerovoracaceae bacterium
ATTGCTCATAAGGATCTTACACTTTACGGAAGTTATATTGGTAAGTTTATTGCAGAAACAACTGTTAAGTTGTTAGATTCCGGGCTCGTAGACTTCACGCAGCTGATTACACAGCGGTATGATTTAGCTGATTTTGGAAAAGGTTTGGAAGATATGAGAGCTGGTGAGGCAATCGAAGTTATTCTGTACACAGGTGCAGAAGTTGTTAAGTAAACCTAATTGGGATGTTAGCTGATTAACTATTGGTGAAAAAGAGGTAAATATATCTGGATACTATTTTGGCAGGTATGCTGCCTCTGTTTTCGCCGTATCAGGTAGAAATACTATACTAATTCGGAGGTGTATATTCATGAATAAAGAAACGTGTTTATGGATTTATAACAAAATGCAGGAGATTCGAAATTTCGAGGAAACAAGCTACTCACTGTTTGCAGAGAACAAATTGTTTGGTTCCCTTCATTTATATACAGGAGAGGAAGCTGTAGCAGCAGCAGTATGCTCACAATTAACTGACGAAGATTATATCACTTCAACACATAGAGGTCACGGCCATTGCATAGCCAAAGGTGCAGAATTGGATCGTGCACTGGCCGAAATTAAAGGCAAGGCAGCAGGTTACTGCAAAGGGAGAAGTGGTTCCATGCACATCGCTGATTTTTCAAAGGGGAACTTGGGAGCAAACGCAATTGTAGGCGGCGGTATCCCTATCGCTACAGGTGCTGCTCTGGCTATTCAGATGCAGAATAAGCAGAACGTCGCTGTTTCATTCTTTGGCGATGGTGCATCCAACGAAGGCACATTTCATGAGTCCATTAATATGGCTGCTGTATGGAAGCTGCCTGTTATATATGTAGTAGAAAACAATTTATATGGAATGAGCGTTCCCCTTTGGCAGTCAACTTCTGTTGAACATATTTCAGATCGTGCTGTAGCATATGGAATTGTTGGTGAAACTGTAGATGGCAATGATGTTGAAGCAATCTATGAAGCATTCGCAAGAGCTAAGGAACGTGCACTGAAAGGTGAAGGTCCAACAATTCTCGAATGCATGACCTATCGTTGGCATGGACATTGGACAGGTGATCCGGAACCATATCGCAATCGTGAAGAAGTTGAGGATTGGAAAACAAACCGGGATCCAATCGTCCTATATCGTAAGCATTTGCTTGATAAGAAGATTGCTACTAAAAAAGAATTGAATGCCATTGA
>CAVAON010000107.1:1249-4880 GCA_963590215.1 Anaerovoracaceae bacterium
CAGCACACCAGATCCAGATATAGCACATGTTATGGATGATGTGTTTTATGAAGTTTAATGGGAGGTGAAATAATGGCAATAATGAATTATGCAAGAGCTATACGCCAAACAATTGAACAGGAAATGTGCAGGGATGAGAAAGTCTTTGTTATGGGCGAAGACGTTGAGAAACTGGGCGGTTCCTATGGTGTAACAACTGATTTATATAAAGAGTTCGGAGTGGATCGTGTACGTAATACGCCAATCTCCGAAAAGGCAATTGTAGGATCAGCATTAGGAGCTGCCTGCTGTGGCATGAGACCAATCGTTGATCTTATGTACTGGGATTTTGCGTTCACTTGCGGAGATGAGATTTTCAACCAGGTAGCCAAGACAAGGTACGTCTTCGGTGGAGAAGCTAGAATCCCATTGGTTCTCAGAAGTCAGCAGGGCGGCGGATTCGGCAATGGTGCGACGCATTCGCAGTCGCTGGAGACGATTTTCATGCATATTCCCGGGCTGAAGGTAGTATGCCCTTCAACACCGGCAGATGCTGCAGGTCTGATGCGCACTGCAATTCGTGATGACAACCCGGTATGCTTCTTTGAACACAAGGGTTTATATATTAAGAAGGGCGATGTGCCTGATGATCCTGAATTTGCCATTCCATTCGGTAAGGCTGACATTAAGAAAGAAGGAGACAATGTAACACTTGTTGCTAATCTGACATATGTTGACCTTGCATTGGAAGCAGCAGAAACACTTGAAAAAGAAGGTATCTCAGTAGAAGTGATCGATCCAAGAACTCTTGTACCATTCGATTATGAAACTGTTGAAGATAGTGTTAAGAAAACCGGAAGACTTGTTGTTGTACATGAAGCTCATGAAAATTGCGGATGGGGTGCACAGATTGCAGCTCAAGTAAGCCGTGACATATTTCCATATTTGGACGCAGCTCCAATTCATCTTGGTGCAAAGGCTTGCCCGATCCCATTCAATCCAGTTCTCGAAGCAGCTGTTCTTCCTAGCATGGCGGAAATTATTAATGCCTGCAAGACTGTTATGTATCGTTAATAGAAAGGAGTAGTTCTTATGGCATCTGCAATTATTATGCCTAAACAAGGCTTGATGATGAAAGAAGGAACGCTGACAAATTGGTTGGCAAAAGAAGGAGATCAGGTTGTAGAGGGCGAACCGCTCTTTGAAATGGAAACTGATAAACTGACTATCACTATGGATTCAACCGCAAGTGGAACGCTGCTGAAGATTATCCATCAGGCAGGAGAAGTAGTCCCTGTAACACAACCTATCGCTGTAGTTGGTGAACCAGGTGAAGATATCTCCCCTTTGTTAGGAGATGATGCAGCCTCTGCGGAAGTGGCAACTACAGCAGCACCTGCAAAAGAAGAGCCTCTCCAGCCTGTTGCTGTAGAGAGATTAGAAGGGGAAAGAGTTTTTTCAAGTCCACGTGCCAGAATGCGTGCAGAAGAAAATGGTATGGATGTAGTAAATATCGCAGGCTCAGGACCGGATGCAATGGTTATTGAACGTGATGTTGAAGCTGCTGTTAAGGATCAGCCAAGCATTACTCCGCTTGCTGCGAATATTGCCAGAAATCAAGGTACTGATATTTCAAGCATCAATGGAACTGGAACAAACGGTAAGATTATAGTAGCCGACGTCAGAAAGGATACAACTTCAGCGGCGCCTGCAGCCTTGGCAGAAAATCCAGTAGCTGTAGCTGAAAAGAGCAGAGGAACCCGTCTGGTGCCGATGAATGGTATGAGAAAGGCAATCTGCAACAATATGCTGAACAGCAAGGAAACAAACGCGCAGACAAATCACCATATGGACGTTGATATGACCAAAGCAATTGAGTTGCGTAAGCAGCTCAAGGCACTGGATGTGAAGGTTTCATACAACGATATCATCGTCAGAGCGTGCGCAAAGGCTCTCATGGATTATCCTATCGCAAATGCATCTGTCGTTGATAATAATCAGGTTCTCTACCATGATTATGTGAATGTTGGCCTTGCAGTATCGGTAGAAAACGGTTTAATCGTGCCAGTTATTAAAGATGCGGACATCGTTGGACTTAAAGGTATTGCCGAACAATCAAGTACATTAATCGAGAAGGCAAGAGATGGCAAGTTGACAGCAGAAGATTATCATGGCGGAACATTCACCGTGTCCTCACTGGGTATGTTTGATATTGATGACTTCGTTGCAATTATCAACCCTCCAGAAGCAGGCATCCTGGCTGTAGGTAGGATTGCAAGAAGACCGGTTGTTGTAACTAACGCTGAGGGGGAAGAGGAAATTACTATTAAGTCAATCTGCAGCCTGTGCTTGAGCTACGATCACCGCATTGTAGATGGAGCAGAAGCAGCAAAATTCTTAAAGAGAATCAAAGATTATCTGGAAGAACCTGTTTTGTTAATTTAATAGTCTCACGAATTTATCATAATAAAGAACGGAGTAAGTAAAATGCAAAAATTTGATACAATTGTAATCGGCGGTGGTCCTGGTGGTTATGAATGTGCCATCAGATGCAGCCAGAATGGATTAAATACTGCATTGGTAGAAGAGGCCGAACTTGGTGGTGTATGTTTGAATAGAGGATGTATACCTACAAAGACACTTCTTCATTCAGCGGATGTATACGAGGTAGCTAAGAAAAGCAGTGAGTTTGGTATAACAACTAATGATGTCACTTTTGATTATGCTAAAATCATTGAACGTAAAAACGCTGTATCAAAGCAGCTGAGCAACGGTGTTGCATTTCTGGAAAAAAGTCATGGGGTTAAAGTGTTCGATGCCCATGCAACATTAACGGGCAAGCATACACTAGATTTGTCCAATGGCGAAACTCTAGAAGCAGACAACATTGTTCTGGCAACAGGGTCTTTACCAGCAAGCATACCTATCCCTGGAATTGATTTGCCGGGAGTTATGGACTCTACAGCCTTACTGGAAATGACTGAATGTCCGGAGAGTATTGTTATCGTTGGTGGTGGTGTCATCGGCATTGAATTTGCCACATTCTTCTGCAAACTAGGCGTTAAGGTAACAATTGTTGAGATGCTCGACAGGATTTTGGGACCGGTTGATGCAGATATCGCAGCTTTCATTGAAGCGGATTTAAAAAGCAGCGGCGTTGATATTCAGACAGGAGTTCGTGTTACTGCAATTAAAGAAGGCTTGAAAGTATGCTATGCAAGTGTTGCAGATAGTACGGAAGGTGTTGCAGAGGGACAGATAGTCCTCATAGCAGGAGGAAGAAGACCTAATACACAGAATCTCGGATTAGAAAATGCTGGCGTGAAAATAGATAGGCGTGGATTTGTAGAAACTGACGGACTTTGCAGAACTAATGTCCCTGGAATTTACTGCATCGGCGATTTGAATGGTAAGATGCTGCTGGCCCACGTCGCTTCGGCACAGGGAATGGTGGTTGCCGATTATATTGTTGGTAAGCCATGCAAGCAATTAAATTACAAACACATTCCATCATGTGTTTACTGTCATCCAGAATCAGCAAGTGTAGGTTTTACAGAAAATCAGGCAAGAGAAGCATTTGTTAATGTAGGCATTGGCACTTTCAATTTCTCAGGGAATGGCAAAAGTTTGGCTGCCGGGGAGAACTATGGTT
>CAVAON010000107.1:4890-6128 GCA_963590215.1 Anaerovoracaceae bacterium
ACGTAGTTGGGCCTAGAGCAACGGATATTGTTACAGAGGTTGCAGCCGTAATGCAATGCGAAGGTACAGTTAAAGAAATTTGCACTACTGTACATCCACATCCAACGATTAGCGAAGTAGTTATGGAGTGTGCTCACGATTGCTATGAAGGATCTGTGAATGCACCTAAGAAAAGATAAAACAATTGAGTTAGAAAGGAAATATTATGACTAAATATGAATGGAATACCTTCTGTCCGACATTGTTCGGTGAAGATGTAAGCTCTGAAATTGGCAGCCTGGTTAAAGAAATGGGGATACATAATGTAATGGTATGTACAGAGCAGGCGTTGATTGATTGTAACGTCGCAACTATCGTAATTAACAATCTTAAGGCAGCAGGCTTAAACGTATTTGTATATGCTAAGTGTTTGGCGGATGCTCCTAGCGATACTGTAGATGCTGGTGTTGCATTTGTCAGAGAGAATAACTGTGATGGGATTGTTGCCGTCGGCGGTGGCAGTGCTATGGATACTGCCAAAGCAATCGGTATTGTAATCAGCCAACACGGTGATACAATTCAGGATTACTACAATATGGAAGAAGACGCTCATGAAATTAAGCTGATTAACATTACAACAACATCTGGTACCGGCAGCGAGAACTCCAAGTGGTGCGTAATCGGTGACGTAGTATCAGGCAGAAAGAAAATGCCGGTATACAAACCGGATTTAGCAATTGTTGATCCTACATTGACCTACTCAGTTCCACCTGCAGTTACAGCAGCAACAGGACTCGATGTACTGGCACATGCTGTTGAAGGCTTAACAAACAAGAACTATAATCCTTATGGATATATTTTTGCTAAGGAAGCTGTAAAGCTTACAATGAAGTATCTGCCGATTGCTGTTGAGAACCCAAATGATAAGGAAGCTAGAAAGCAGATGAGCTTTGCTTCCAATATTGCCGGCTTGGCAATGACAGCTTTGGGATGTTCCATTGGACACAGTTTTGCACAGACTTTCGCAGCTTCCAAACATATTGCTCATGGTCTTGGATGCGCTTGGGCTCTTCCTGGAGTTCTCGTATATTCTGCAAAATATGGCGAAGCAGACAATATTAAGGCTGTTGCAGATGCTATGGATATTGAATATGCAGACGATGTGGATGCTATGAAACTTGCTGAGCAGATTTCTGCAGTATTGGTTGATATGATGGACAAACTGGGTGTTAAGTCCATCAAGGCATCTGGCTTTACTC
>CAVAON010000108.1:0-6013 GCA_963590215.1 Anaerovoracaceae bacterium
ATATCGTCATAAGTAAAAAGTTTTGAAGAACTTACACACTTTATTTTATACCCTCAAATATAGAGCGTGGAGTCACAGATATTGCAGAACTTGAGCCTGTAAAATCTGATCACAGATTATATATCTGGCAGGGAGATATTACGACACTGAAATGCGATGCTATCGTAAATGCATGTAACTCACAGATGCTTGGATGCTTTTCACCGATGCATGCCTGTATTGATAACTTTATTCATACTTATGCAGGAGTGGAGCTTCGTCTGAAAATGCATGAAATAATGACAAAGCAGGGGCATGAAGAAGAGACCGGCAAAGCAAAGATAACACGGGGTTATAATCTGCCGGCAAAATATATCCTTCATACGGTAGGACCCATTATACAATGGAGAGTCACAAAAGAAGATGAAGCTTTGCTTGCAAGCTGTTACAGAGAGTGTCTGAGACTTGCCGCTGATACTGGGGTGGAATCTATTGCATTCTGTTGTTTGTCCACAGGGGTTTTTTGTTTTCCACAGCAACGAGCTGCCGAAATTGCGGTAAATACAGTAAAGCAGTATCTTGACAAAGACAGCAGAATCAAAAATGTAATCTTTAATGTGTTTAAGGATGAAGATTTGAAAATATATAGTGATATGCTGAATTGAACAGATAGGATGTCTGGAAAGACGATTGTCAGGGCGGAGGAGAAA
Source organism: Anaerovoracaceae bacterium (assembly GCA_963590215.1). GTDB lineage: Bacteria > Bacillota > Clostridia > Peptostreptococcales > Anaerovoracaceae > UMGS973. The sequence goes on from CAVAON010000108.1 coordinate 690, forward strand.
TCCCACGTCCTTTTTTATTTATCATCATCGTCTTCAAAAGTAAAGATGTCTTCCACTGTAGTATCAAAGACTTTGGCAATATCCATAGCAAGTTTTAAGGAAGGATTGTATCTGCCATTTTCGAGATTACCTATAGTTTCACGTCGGACGCCTACAAGCTTGGCGAGTTCGGCTTGCTGCATATTGTGTTCTTTGCGGAGTTCATGAAGTCGGGTCTTTAGTATCGGCATTAGCAGCCCTCCTTTTCATACTTCAGGAAGAGTAATCCGGGAAGTATCTGAGATGCAGCAACGAAAAAACCATATGCTTTGTAAAAAGGAAACGAAATAAAACCGGATAAGATGTTTGCTCTGTATCCAGAACTACAGGAAGTGTTGCAGAAGGGAAGTATCTATTTTATAGATGAGCTAAATGCGAGATTGCATCCGCTTTTGGTTAGAAATTTTATCCTGATTTTCCTGAATCCGGAGGTAAATGTAAATCATGCTCAGCTTATATTTACTACGCATGATACATGGCAGCTTTCTAATCAGATCTTAAGACGAGATGAAATTTGGTTTACCGAGAAGGATAACCAAGGTTTGTCTACATTATATTCTCTTGCAGACTTTGTAGATGAAGATGGATCTCGAATCCGTAAGGATGAAAGCTACGAGAAAAACTATTTGCTTGGTAAGTATGGAGCAATTCCTACCCTTAAGACTATTGATATTTTGAGGGAGGAGTAGTATATGGCCAAAAAGGATAGAACAGGGAAACGTAAGACAAGAGACCAAAGAAAATCTGTAAATCCTAGAATACCGGAGCTTGGCTATTATCTGATAGTAACTGACACTCAGGAAATCGGAATTGCAATTTCCAAAAATGACGGAAAGCGAAAGAAAATATTTCTGATAGCAGGCGTAGCATGTAACCTGCTGTTTTGGGCTATTATAAATATGCCGGATTTTTGGTTTCAACAGTCAATATGGTAGCCGGGAAGGAGTTGTTTCCGGTTCCTGCAATAGCTTTACCGATAGGCATATCTTTTTTTACATTTCAAGCAATTTCCTACATTGTTGATGTCTATACAGAAGATACAGAGATTTCTCCTAAAATTGTAAATGTTGCATTATATATATCTTTTTTCCCGCAGTTAATAGCCGGCCCGATATTTATATAATTGGGGTCTATATAATTGGGGTCAGGCACCATTTATAATTGGGGTCAGGCACCATTTATAATTGGGGTCAGGCACCATTAAGAAAAAATAAACTTTATAAAAAAAGTATTAAATCGTAATTAGGGGCATGCACCATTAACTGAAGGCTGTTCATCGAAAAACATACAGTTCGATTGAAAAATTCCTTAATTTAACTTGATTTCTTTACATTTTAATCATAAAATAAGGGCGAAGACATATATGACTTATGAGAAGCCGCCAATGGCGGTTTTTTAAAAATATGCCGGTTAGAGCCGGCTAACTGAATTCAAATTCGAGTGGGAATATATATATCAAGGAAAGCAACAGAATTTCAGAGAAAAGTGATGAGCAGGTTCTATTGCGGTAAGCAGATATTTAAGCCTTTGAATATGGGGCAGTGCAATGAAAATGCCGCCGGTGTAAGCGAATTGGACACAAATGGCTTTTTTTTCGCATAGGGATATGCTTTGCTATGTCTGTAAGAAGAAGGAATACGATCCGAATGTCTGTTATGACACATATGATGAAGCGGACGACACCGAGCGGAACTTTATGGAACGGATATCTTCCGAGTATGGGATAAAACAAATTGGAGAAAAGACATATGCACATTGATTGTTATCTTAAAGAAACCCTGATGACAGTATTCGGAGCGCAAAGATTCAGAAGCCCGGATACGGATAGCGTTACACGAAAGGAATGTCGATATGCGATATGCAGGCTATTGCTGAGAAACTGAAGGATATGGGCTGTGAACAGGATGAACCGACAGACACGACAGACGGCAGGCTCGTGTCGAGATTTGAGTTGAAGCGTTTGATGCTGCAGGCTCAACAATCGGAGGAAAGAAAATGAGAATTCTTGTATTTGGTGCAGGTGTGCTTGGCTGTAATCTCGCAATGAATCTGTTTTGTGCGAAGAAAGATGTCACACTGCTTGCTCGTGGTGATTGGGGCGGACAGATTGAGAAAAATGGTCTTACTGTCAGGTATCGATATTTATTTAAAAAGAAAACGGCAAAAATCCCCATCATTCATACCTTGAATGCACAGGATGTTTACGATGTGATATTTGTGACAGTGAGGTTTACACAGCTTGATTCTGTAATTCAGCTGCTGAAAGAGAACAGCTCCCGCAACATTGTATTTGTCGGCAATAACACGAGAGCTGAGCAATTTGCCGCCGCACTGCGTGAGAAAAACGTGATGTTTGCCTTTGTAAGTTCTGCGGGACATAGGGAAAAGACTTATGTCTCCTCTCTTGACCTAAAGAAAATCACGATCGGGCAGTTGAAGGATGCAAGCTCAAACGAACAGCTGATTAAAGAAATATTTGACGATACTTTGTACAGAATTGTGTATGAATCGAACATGAGCGATTATCTTTTGTCCCATGCCGCATTTGTCGTCCCGTGCGCCTTTGCGTGCTATTATACCGATGGCAACTTAAAGAAAATCGGCAGAGACAAAGAATATATCAATCGCATCATTCGCGCAAATGTTGAGGGATATTCGGCGCTTGAAAAGGCGGGACACGCGATTCTTCCCGACGATGAGGACTTTCGTTCGGAGAGATATTGCAAAAACTGCTATAAGCTGTATAAACTGATGTGTATGACATCGCTCGGAAAAATCTGTGCATCCGATCACGCTATGAATGCGGTCGAGGAGATGTCTGCATTAAACGAAGATTTGAAGTCGATTTTCAAGCAGGCAGGTGCGACCTTTGACGATTGGCAAAAGCTTGAAGCGGATGCGGTAAAATATATGAAGCCGACAAAAATATAACCGATAATAGGAGAAATATATGGACATTATAAGGAATTATATAACCGGCCAAAGCTCCGATAACGTAATTTCTTTGCTGCTCGGCAGCGGCGGAGGTGCTCTGCTTACAAAGGGTGTTGCAAAGTGGCTGATTATGGTGCTGTTCTGGTTTCTGTACTGGGGAATCTGTTTTCTTTGTACGGGAACAGATAAGAAAAATCTTGCGGGGCTGCGCTCCTATCCCGATGAAGTGCAAAAACGTGTTAGGGAAAAACTGCCCGATATCGTCCCAAAAGAGAAATCATTTTTATCAATTATGCTTGGTAATCTGATTCTCTTTACAGTCGTATTCTCTGTGTTCGGACTGATTTTTAAGAGCGTTTTCGCCTTTGACGGATACCTTTCAGCGTTCCTGTATTTTCTTGTTCTTGGAGAGGGGCTCGGTTTGTTTGACCTTGTCGTAATCGATCTGCTATGGTGGAGAAATACCAAACGAATTCGCTTTTCGTTCCTGCCGGAGAAGGAAATCTATCAGAATCCCGACAAGCATATTGATTCGTTTGTGCGCGGAATACCGCTGTTTGCGGTAATCGCGGCGCTTACGGCACTGATTGTAACGATGCTTTAAGGAAATATTATGCTTGCAAAACCTGACTACCCGCCCAAAATTGTTCAAAAATTTATCGATCCGGGCTTGATTTCGGGTGATAAACACTTTTTCACAGATACAGAGGATCAAAAAGAACTGAGTGAGCAGCGGAGCAGATTGTGAATATCTTTGACATTGTATAATGGATTAAACACTTGAACGAAAAAAAACAGAATTTGGTTAAGGAGGCTTATTTATGAAAATTACCGCAGTTGCAGTCGGAACAAGAGGTGATGTGAATCCGCTTGTTGAATTGGGTTCAGAAATGATACAAAAAGGTCATGAATTTCGGATACTTGCACAGGAAGAATTTCGCCCGTTAATAGAAAAAAAGAATGTAACATATCTTCATCTGGACGGGGATGCGGGGCATGTCATGAAATATCTGGTGACTGATTATAAAAACAGTATGGATTTTATGTTTGGCCTGATGAAGCTGAAAAGGGAAAATCCCATGTTTATGGAACAGACCTTGCAGGCCTTGGAAGGATCTGATGTGTGTATGTACGGCACGTGTTCGGGATTTGTGAGAGATGCTGCCGATAAATTGGGAATTCCGTGTATCCGTTATTTTTATAGTCCATATGACAGAACGGATTTGTATTCGTTATACTCGGTGGAGCACAATACTCCGGCAGTAGGTAAGAGCTATGACGTAATCACCGGCGGAATGCCGATGCTGTCAAATCTTCTTATGGGAAAATGGAGAAAGAAAAACGGAATCCCCAAAGTGAAAAGCTTTGAACATTATACAGAGCAAAACGGCAGGAAGGTACTTACTTTTTATCCGGTAAGTCCAATGCTTATGCCGAAGGATCCGAAATGGGGAAATCATATTCACGTCACCGGATACTGGTATCATCCTGAAGAAGATGCGGCAGGATATAAAATCGATCCGGAGCTGGAGCGTTTTTTGACAGAAGGAGAAAAACCGATATTTATTGCATTCGGTAAAGCTGAGTCAAAGACATTGGCAGAGCTGCAGATTCGGGTGGTTGAGGCATTGAAAGAGACCGGGATCAAAGCGGTGGTACAGGCATTTCAGATATCCGCGCCACAAAATACGGATAATTTACATTTTGTTAAAAAAATACCGTACAGTTATATATTTCCGCGCGTGAAAGCGGTTGTTCATCATGGCGGCTGCACAACAAACGGCATCGGAATATGGGCGGGCTGTCCGACTCTCATTATCCCACTGGCGTTGGATCAGTGGTATTATGGCAGAACAATGCATGAACTGGGAATGGGACCTGAGCCACTGTATATAAGAAAAAAGCTTTGCACAAAAGATCAGATAAAGGATGCTCTAAATGATCTTGTCAGCGGAAAATACGAAAAGCGAGCAAAAGAGCTTTCCGTTCAGATAAGGCAGGAAAACGGTATAGAAGAAGCGATTCGGGCGATTGTGGGGTCAGGCACCATTAAGAAAAAATAAACTTTATTAAAAAAATATTAAATTTTGCGCGGAGAGGCAGGACGCAATTTTGAATTTTGAACGACAAACTGTGATGCTATATGTGCATGATTACGATTAAGATTTGACACCGTATTTACTTATTTTTTTGAAATCAACATAAAATTCGATTTGTGTTGTTTAATTGGGCAATTGCCCCCCATATAATGGGGTCATCAAATAAAAGGAGGCAATAAGCCATGAACACAGACAAAATTTTCGCAGAACAGATCGCAAACGAGTACGCACCGAAGGACACCTCCAAGGTTG
>CAVAON010000109.1:0-5989 GCA_963590215.1 Anaerovoracaceae bacterium
TTTTGCTCCGGCGTTGGATTTATTTCTGTCTTGAAGCTCTTTAGCAATATCCTCATCTCCTTCTATTTGCTTTTTATACTTACGAAGCCCGTACAACCTGCAAGAGAACACTTGAAGGATTGAAACGATATCCTGCAAAGAGTGAAAACGATTTGCAAACGAAACGGACAGCAACAGGCAAAGCCTGTTGGAATGAACAATGTGAATGATGCCTTTCAGATATGACATAAATTTTGATACGCTTAGCTTAGAGGGTATTGCGATATATAAATGCACATGGTCCGAACAAACCTTTCCTTTAAGCAATTTTGCTTCGCTCATATCACAGAGTTTGCTTAAAATTTCTCCTAATCATCTATTCTCAGTATTGTCGCACCAAGTTTACGGAATTTCTCTACGAAATTTTCGTATCCTCTTTCGATATGATATATTTCTGCAATCTCTGTAGTGCCGTCTGCAACAAGCCCTGCCAGCACCATTGCTGCACCTGCCCTCAGGTCTGTGGATATTACCTGTGTGCCCTGAAGCGGTTTACCTCCATAGATTATAGCGCTTCTGCCATCTGTTTTGATACTGGCACCCATGCGGTTTAGCTCTGCAACATGCATGAATCTGTTTTCAAATATATTTTCAATTACAACACTTGAGCCTTCTACTGTTGTAAGGAATGCCATAAACGGTGATTGTATGTCTGTAGGGAATCCAGGATAAGGCATTGTTTTAATGTTTGTTGCGACAAGAGGCTTTGCATCGCCTTTTACGAGCAGTCCGTTTTCTGTTTTTTCGATTTCAACACCGCACTCTATAAGCTTTGCTGTAATAGCCTTGACATGATCTGGCACTGCATTTTTGATGAGTACATGACCTCTTGTGATTGCTGCTGCAACCATAAATGTGCCTGTTTCAATTCTGTCCGGTATAATTCCGTGCTTGCAGCCGCCAAGCTTTGCAACTCCTTCGATCTTGATGGTTTCTGTTCCCGCGCCTTTAACCTTTGCTCCCATTTTGTTCAGGAAATTGGCAAGGTCAACAATTTCCGGTTCTTCTGCCGCATTTTCGATAATAGTTGTGCCCTCTGCGAGCACTGCCGCCATCATAATATTCTCAGTAGCGCCTACACTCGGAAAATCCAAATATACCGATGCTCCATGCAATCTGTCACAAGACATCTCTACAAAGGATTCTATTTCATTGTTTACTATCGTAGCACCCATTGCCTGAAATCCTTTGAGATGAAGCTCAACAGGTCTTGCACCTATAGTGCAGCCACCAGGCATATATACTTTTGCATGTCCTGTCCTTGTCAGCAAAGGACCTGCTACAAGAAACGAAGCCCTCATTTTTTTGACAAGGTCAAAAGGTGCCTCGTATGTGTTGATTTGGGGTGTATATATATTCAAAACGTTTTTATCTGTCCTTTTGACAATGGCACCGATATGTGTAAGAAGTTCAGTCAGGACATCCACATCTCTCAGTGCAGGCACATCAAACAATGTGCATTCTTCTTCAGCAAGAAGTGCTGCTGCCATTATTGGCAAAACAGCGTTTTTTGCTCCGCTTATTTCAACCTCTCCGTTTAGAGGATTACTTTTTTGTACAAGATATTTAGCCAATGTTTTCCTCCAGATTAATGTTTTCCTATATAGTATATCATTTTTTCTTCGTTTTTCAATGGCAGATATGTGGCAAATTGAAGAGGTCAAAAAAAAGGCCTGCTTTTGAAAGCAGGTCTTTTGCTTTAGAATTTTTTAAGTTCATCTATGCAGGCTTGGCATACATTTTTGTCATGTATTCTGTGAACATCGTCTCCGCTTCCACAGAAGATGCATGCAGGCTGATATTTCTTTAATATAATCTGATCTTCGTGAACATATATTTCAAGAGGATCTTTCACATCAATACCAAGTGTCCTTCTTAATTCGATAGGGAGCACAATTCTTCCCAGTTCATCAACTTTTCTTACAATACCTGTAGCTTTCATAATTTTCTCCTTTCTTTTTCAAGCAATGTTATTATGCTGCATTGTCATTCTTTTTGAAAATCCCCTTGATGGTTGCAATGGAATTGACAATAACGCTTACAGCGTTTACTGCATTTTGATTACCCTTGAGTGTTTCAGATATATTTGCAACTGACTCTGAAACAACTCCTATAATATTATCCACCTCTTTGGTCTTATCTGATACCGCTGAAGATACAACATTGACATCTTCGAGTATACTGTTTAGACTTTTGAGTGATCTGGCAAGCCTGACTGCTACTACACATAATATTACCAGCAGTACTATACCTGCAAGTACCAGAAGAAAGTGGCCCACACTTTCCAGATTCAACGTAATCTGCATAACACAACCTCCTTAATTCTGTCCTGTCCCTATTATGTAACATGTGGAAAAAAATTGCAACCTTTTTTTAAAAAAAGTTTTAATTTTCTTCAAAAATTTTTTCATATGCTTCAAAATTCGTGTTTTCGTCCATAAATTGACTCAATTTCATCCGTATATGTGCCATCATCATTGTAAACATACAAGTTTTTTTGCATTCGTAATTCTCTTCCTGCATTTTTGATGCAATGTATAAGCATTATGTTTGCAGCCTCTCCGGCCTTGGGGCAGACAAACCTCAAAGCTTTAGGCTCCAGGCTATGTTTTCTTGTATAATATATAACATCTGCAAGCCTTGAAGGTTTGTGTACCATAAAAAAGTCACCGCGGTCTTTAAGCAGAAGCTCAGCTGCTGCTATAAAGTCTTCTATACCTGCATATATTTCATGTCTTGCTATGGCTTTAGCGTCTATACTGTTAAGAAGAGCACTTCCCGTTTCCATATATGGCGGATTTGCCGTAACAGTGTCAAAATTGCCTTTAAGGCTTCCGTCTATGTCCTTTATATTACAGCATATCATAGCAAGCCTGTCCTCAAGGCTGTTGAGCTCTACATTTCTGACAGCCCGCTCATATGAATCCTGCTGTATTTCCACTCCATATATTTTCGGAGCTGATGTTTTACAGCTGAGTATAAGGGGCACTATGCCTGTGCCTGTGCCAAGATCTATAATGTGTGATTTTTTCTTTGCAAGTTTTGCTGCAAAGTCAGCAAGCAGGACAGCATCTATACCATAGCAGAAATCCTGCGGCTTTTGAATCAGCCTAAGCCCTCCAAAGCCTATTTCATCAATTCTCTCGCCTTCTCTGATTTCCATTTCTAGTCCTTGATGAGCTTCTTGATTTCAGCTAAAGTTTCAGCATCCATATCCTCATCGATTAAATCATTGTTGTGTTTTTTCCGATTTCCAAATCTTTTAATTTCTTCTTTGGAATAAGTATATATGTCATTACTAAGCTTTTCTTCTTTGTCGTCTGCAGCCTCTTCCTGAACAAGCCTTACTTTTATTTTGTTTTCAAGTATGCTTGTATCAACAACAACTGCAATCCCCTCCTTGGTGCGTATTTTTTCACCTATATCCGGGATGCCTTTTTTCATTTCACTATAAACATCGTTTTCGTATTTGAGACAGCACATGAGCCTGCCGCATACTCCCGATATTTTGGCAGGATTAAGTGACAGATTTTGAACTTTTGCCATCTTGATTGATACTGGATGAAAGTCTGAAAGCCAGCTTGCACAGCAAAGCTCTTTGCCACAGCAGCCTATGCCTCCAAGCATTTTAGCTACATCTCTGACGCCTATCTGGCGTAGCTCTATTCTCATTTTGAAAACACTTGCAAGATCTTTTACAAGCTCTCTGAAATCAACTCTGCCGTCTGCCGTAAAATAAAATATAACTTTGCTGCTGTCAAAAGTATATTCTACATCCACAAGCTTCATATCAAGCTTGTGTTTGTTGACCTTTTCCTGGCATATTCTCAATGCTTTTTCTTTTTTTGCGAGATTCTCCTCGTGTTTTTTGCAATCCTTCTGGTCTGCAATCCTTATGACCTGTTTCAGCGGAGCCACTATCTCTTTTTCTGAAACCTCCACTATATCGCTTGAAGCCGTACCGAACTCTGTTCCCCTGGCAGTTTCAACAATTACATTATCATCTTCATGTATGTCAAAATCGCCCGGATCAAAATAATAGACCTTACCGGCATTTCTGAATTTGACGCCAACTACTTTTACCATTATTATCCTCCGATTTTAATTACCATTTCCTTTAGTGCATATGCAACATTAAGTCCTCTCTGCACTTTGCGTTTTGTTTCTTCTATTGCAAGAACACTGCTGTAAATGCTGCTGTTGCTGTATTTAGCACTCCCGTTCAGAATATAGTCGCTATATATTTTTTCAAGGCAATCCAAAACAGCCATCACCTCATTTTTGTCTTTTGCAAGCTTTTCAACATACGATTTGAGAGCATAAAAAGGCTCTTCCATATATATCATTTCCTCAAGCTTTACTGCTTTGTTCAAAATCCTGTTATCAATATGTGCTTTTGTATTTTCAAGTCTGTAAACCACACATCTCGATAATATCGTCGGCAGCAGATTCTCTATATTATCTGCAAGCAGAATAATCACAGTCCCTTCTGGAGGCTCCTCTAACGTTTTGAGCAGTCTGTTTTGAGCCCGTTTTGTCATAGTATCTGCATTCTGAATAACCGCTATATTTCTGTTGCCTGCAAAGGGTTTATTTTTGAGATTTACCTGCAATTTTTCTATATCCTCATCCCTGATGCTTTTTTCAGGATAAATAACAAACAAATCCTCATAGTTGCCATTTTCTATCTTACGGCATACAGTGCATTCACCACAGCCACCGCTGCTGCACAAAACTGATTTCACAAAAGACTTGGCAAATTCGATTTTATCAACAGTATAATCTCCTTCAAAAACATACGCATGCGAAATATTCCCTCTGGATATCGCATTGTTTAATTTTTCGGCCACTCTGATGCCAAATCCTTCATTTATCATCAATAAGCCTTTCCAGACATCTCCTGATTTCACCGAAAATATCTTCAATACTGCCAGATGCATCTATGCCTACAATTCTCTCAGGATATGCTTTTTCAATCTGCTCATACCCAAAGAAGACCTTTTGATGAAAATCAAGCTTTTCAAGTTCAAGCCTGTCTTCCTGGCCTGGCACAATTCTGCCCTTACCAACTTCAGGATCAAGCTTCATCAGAAAAGTAATATCAGGCATACAATCATCAACAGCATATCTATTAATTGACTTCACTGTATCTCCAAGACCCCTGCCGTATCCTTGATAAGCAACAGAAGAATCTACAAATCTATCACATATTACAGTAATGCCTTTTGACAAAGCAGGCTTAATAACCTGCTGCACCAGCTGAGCTCTGGAAGCTGCATAGAGCATAGCTTCTGTAATCGGATGTATTTCAGAGTTTTCTTTATCAAGAATAATCTCTCTGATTTTTTCTCCTACAGCACTTCCTCCCGGTTCCCTTGTAAGAAGCACATTCACGCCTTTTCCCTCAAGGAATTCTTTCACTTTGTTTATCTGTGTTGATTTACCGGATCCGTCTCCGCCCTCAAAAGTAATGAATAAGCTCTTTTTCATCATTTCACCCGCCTGGATTTGCCAATAACTTCGTCCATTGATCTGGTAAAAAGGATAAGAGCCAGATATCCCACAGGTATGCAAAGTATTATTGCAAGCAATATTCTAAAAAACATCATAAAGCTCCTCCTTCAAACCTAATCTGCATGATATCTGTTTTCTACAGAACCAATGCAATCATCATACCACAAAATAGAAAAAAAATCCACCTTAAAAACCACAATACTCTCATTGCACAAGCAATTATAAATAGGCAGGTAATTAATACATCATTCCAGTGCCTTTTTTACCTCATTTTTTACAACACCTCCAAAGCCGCGGATAAATCTGTACAAAAAACAGAAAACCCATCAACAACAAATACGCTGTCGATGAGTCTCCTAATTCATTTAACTATCTTTAAAAGGTAGTTAAGAAGGGCTTGATTAAAACCTACCTTAACAAGGTAAATTTATTTACT
>CAVAON010000110.1:0-5967 GCA_963590215.1 Anaerovoracaceae bacterium
CAATGTTGCGCTTGAATATATGAATAAAAAATATAGCAATGGCAGTGCTATTAAAAATATTCCGCCATTCAGCATCCTAAAAAAACAAAACATACCAGTTCCACATCAAAAAGAGCAACAAGCAATCGTGCATTATTTGGATGTTATGGTAAGTAATTTAGATGACACAATTCGTCAAAAGAAAGAACAGTTGTATATAATGCAGCAACACAAGAAATCCCTCATCTACGAATATGTCACCGGTAAGAAACGGGTAGCTATATAGGATTTTACAAAGGAGGAGCGACTATGCCAGTTAGAGCAGATCAGCTTCGTGAAAAGGAAGATTATCAGAAGTTAATAATGGAGCACCTGCGGGATGACAATGGTTTTCGCATCAGACCTAATACAGCTTATAGGGCTGGTCTGGCTATGGATACGGAAATCCTTATGGAATTCTTGCAGGAGACCCAGGAGGATGCCTTGGAAAAGCTCCGCCGCATGTATAAGGACCGCACAGAAGAAACCATCCTTAATTACATTAATTCCGAAATTAACAAGGAAAGCCGTGGACTTATCGATGTCATCAAGCACGGGGTGGAATTTGATAACGGTACTACCCTAAAGCTCATGTACCGGAAGCCTGATAGTACTATCAATACCAAGGCTGTGGAGAATTACAGACACAATATCTTTACCGTCATGGAAGAAGTCAATCACAAGCCGGATGAACGGATTGATCTGGTGCTCTTTTTAAATGGACTTGCTATATTTGCAGTAGAGCTGAAATGCAATACCTCCGGTCAGGATTATGAGGACGCCATCGTTCAGTATAAAAAGCGCCGCGATCCTTCTACCAGATTATTTAAATCTAAGGTGGGTGTATTTGCTGCCTTTGCCATGGATCTTAATGAGGTTTACTTTACCACAGAGCTAAAGGGCGAGGATACCTTCTTTAATCCATTTAACATAGGGGATAACTTTGGAAAAGGCAATCCTCATAACGATAAGTCTGGTATTAATGTGTCCTATATGTGGGAGGACATCTGGACCAGAGATAAGATTCTTCTTCTCATAGAGCGGTTTATCTATATCAAGAAAACCGAGCGTAAAAATGCAGATACTGGAAAGGTCAAGAAGTCCAAGACTCTTATTTTTCCAAGATTTCACCAGCTTCGTGCCGTAGAACGTGTCATGGAGGCTGTGATTGTCAATCACAGCAGCTGCAATTATCTGATCGAGCATTCTGCAGGCAGTGGTAAGACTGAGACCATCAGTTGGCTTGCGCATATTCTTGCGACTGTTCATGATTCGGTGAATAAAAACATTTTTGATACGGTTCTTGTGATTACAGACCGTATTATTGTAGACAGGCAGCTGCAGGAGGCCATCATTGGCATTGAGCACAAGAGCGGTCAGGTCAAGGTCATGGATGACAAATGTGATTCTAATGACCTGGCAATGGCTTTAAAGGGCAACACCAAGATCATCGTAACCACAATCCATAAGTTCTATTATATTTTGGACAACAATCTTCTGAAGAACATGAAGAACAAGACCTTTGCAGTGTTGATAGATGAGGCACACTCTTCTACAGAGGGCGTTTATATGCAGTCCGTTACCACTGTCCTTGGAAGTGAGGATAATGGAGAAAATATGACGGAAGAAGACAAGATGCTGGAGGAAATCAATCGGTCAGGCAAGCAGTCCAATGTATCCATGATTGCTTTTACAGCTACGCCAAAGCCGGATACGATTCAGCTTTTCGGCACACTAAATGCTCAGGGACATAAGGAATCATTTGATCTTTATTCCATGAAGCAGGCCATTGAAGAAGGCTATATACTCAATGTCCTGGATAACTATGTGACCTGGAAGACCTATTGCCATATCAATAAGGCTATTCAGGATGATCCGGAATTGCAGACTATTTCTGCCAAGAGAAAGATGGCACGTTTTATTGATCTGCATGATACCAATATTGCCCAAAAGGTAGAAATTATCATCGAGCACTTCAGGGCAAATGTGGCAGGCTGCTTAGATGGCAAGGCAAAGGCTATGGTTGTTACTTCTTCCCGCCATGCCGCAGTAAAATATCGTCAGGAGTTTGAAAGATATATTGAGGCAAACGGCTATACCGGCATTAAGGCATTGGTTGCATTTTCAGGTAAAGTCAAGGTGGATGACCAGGAATATACGGAAAGCTCCATGAATGGCTTTAAGGAAGAAGAACTGCGTTATGAGTTTGACAGAAGCTGTTACCAGGTACTTTTGGTTGCAGACAAATATCAAACCGGTTTTGACCAGCCAAAGCTTTGTGCTATGTATGTGGATAAGCGATTAAAAGGAACTGCAGCTGTGCAGACGTTATCCAGATTAAACCGTATCTGTCCTCCATATGAGAAGACAACTTTTGTTCTTGATTTTAAGAACTCCTATGAGGATATCATTGCGGCCTTTGAACCATATTATAAAGATACGATTCTCTTTGAAACAATCTCTCCTTCTGATATTAGAGAGTTGGACAAAGAGATTGACGAATATGACATTTTAAACTGGGATGATATCGAGGAATTTAATACTTTCCTGTATCAGCTAAAGAGAACTGCCAGAGATAAGCAGAAAATGTGGGCACTTCTTGATAATGCTGTCCGGGAATTCAATAAGCGAAATGAGGATGAGCAGCGCCAAATCAAGAAAACGATTCGTCGATTCTTAAAGGGCTATTGCTTCTTGATTCAGGCTACCTGCTATGAAAATCTGGAATTACATAAACGCTATAATTATATGTCCTATCTGGTTAAGGAACTTAATCCAGGCAGTGGTGGAAATAATTTTGATATTGCTGACAAAATTACAGTCAGTGATTTCAGGCAGAAACAGCTTGAGGAGCACAAAGGTGGCGAGGTAGAGGCTAAACCAGAAGTAAAGATTAAAAAGCCAAAGCCAGCTTCTCTCGAAGAAGAACAAAAGAAAAAACTTTCGGAAATCATCGTGGAGGTTAATGCTCTCTATGATAAAGATTATGAGCCTGATTTTACAACAAAGGCAGCGCTTCAGATTAGAGACCTGCTCCTAAATAATAGAGAAATCAGGGAACGTCTGGAAAAGAGTGCCCAGAACAATGAACTCAAAGAATTTAAATTTACTTATGATGACTGTGTTCAGGAAGTCTTGATAAAGGGCTATGATCAGAATGTGGATTTTTACACTCTACTACTGAATAATGCAGAGGTCAGAAGTAAATTTGCCAATGTTTTCTTAAAAGAAGTCTACGCCCTGCTTCGCGCAGCCAGGGGTAATGTTTTTCGTATGGATTATGTGTTAAAGGTAGATGATAAAGATGGCAAATAAGACAAATCCATTTATGCCATTTATCAAAGATTTCGAATCGGAAGCAGAAGAATTTTTGATACGTTATGGCTATGAGGATGCTCTGGTAGTTCCACAGGCTATTGACATCCGTGATATTGTGACAAGGTATATGTCCCTTGAGATTATCGACTCAGAAAATCTTTCATCAGATATGTCTGTTCAGGGAATCATTGCTTTTTCTAAGGGAATTGTGGAGGTATATAACTGGACGGAACATGCTTATGAAGGATATGCTGTAGAAAAACCGGCTGTATTCATTGATGCCGATGTTATAAATGAGGGATACATCAATAAACTTCTTGCCCATGAAGCTTTTCACTGGTATAAGCACAGGCAATATTTTGTCTATCAGAACTCCCATAATTTGGGAAATGAATTTGCCTTCCGTTGTAATAAAAAATATTCTGCAACAGATAGTGAATCTGGCTGGTCTGATGAAGAAAAAATGGAATGGCAAGCCAGGAAGATAGCTCCAATGATCTTGCTGCCAAGGAATGCCCTTATAGCCAAAGTGTCAGAACTTTCCGGCTGGAAAAAGGGTGATAAGATTTTAGACAGGTGCAGCGAAAGTAAGCTTTTTGATGATATTGCAGCCTTCTATCATGTAACCCCTTATATGGTTGCGAGAAGACTCTATAATTTGGGTTTTTGTGTATCGGAAGAAGCATTGCATTATAGCGTATCCTCAAAAAAGACCGGAGGTAAAATTGAGAAAACCTACAAGCAGGATATTCGTATAACAAAGGAAGAAGCTTTTGAATTATATAGGACCAATGGTCTTTTAAGAGAATATCTGAATACTGGTATGTTTGCCTATCGTGGTATAGGTATCTTTACAAAAATAGAGACCCGAGCACTAGATACTGCAGACTATCTGACATTCGGAGAAAGGCTGGTACCTGTTTCCGATAAAAATGCAAGTGGCAGCATAATGTTTCATAAAGATCAGGCCTTTGAGAAAAAGAAAACTTTTTCTAATACGCCACAAAATCTTGCCACCTGCGACAGAATGATGGCCCGGGTCACAAGATTTTCAGAAATGCACAATCGTCAGGCTGCTAATTCAAAAACTGCTAATGAAATGCTTTGGTCATATATGCAGGATGCAAAATGGAATACTTCCATTTTCCAAGATAGGACACTGCTATCTCCTATGGATTATACAAGGATACAGAGACCAGATTATATATTTAAAATGCCTGCTTATGTAGCAATAGCTGTCGGCTTAGGCTTGTCTCTACAAGAATTTCAAGGCGTAATCAAACAGGCAGGGTTATGTCTTAAAGAAGGAGACAAGACAGATGATGCTTATTCATTTATATTGTCTGTGATGCAAGGTCAGCCCATTGATGACTGCAATGACTTCCTAGAAAATGTAGACATTCCGAAACTGGGAACTCATAGTCGTGAAAAAACATGGAATAAAGATAGTTTTGAAAGAGGGTGATAAAGTGAGCCTTAATGATACAAGCAAATATATTGCACTTATTCTCAGACATAAGCCAGAAACTATAGGGATTACCTTAGATGAACATGGTTGGGCGAATGTGGATGAGTTAATTGCAGGCATAGCCAAAACGCAAGCCTTTGACATGGCAATGCTTGAAGAAATCGTAGCTACAGATAATAAACAAAGATATTCTTTTAATGATGACAAGACTCTGATCCGGGCAAACCAGGGACATTCTATTCCAGTAGATGTAGAATTAAGGAAGGTGAGCCCACCGGAAATCTTATATCATGGCAGTGCTGAAAAATATGAGGCTTCTATAGACGCTCAGGGCCTGATACCAAAATCCAGGCTGTATGTGCACCTGTCAAAAGATTATGATACGGCAGTAGCTGTAGGAAAACGACATGGCAAACCGGTTATATATAAGGTGATGAGTCAAAAAATGGAGTCCGATGGACATGATTTCTTTCTGTCTGAAAATGGAATTTGGCTGACAAAGAAAGTGCCGGCAGAATATCTTGAAAAAATATAGGGGGTTCCCTAAGGGGTTCCCTCGCGGGAGACGGTGCCAGAAGCCCCTTTCTTACTGGATTTTTTTAAGAGTTCTCAATTCAAGTCCCATCTTCCGCAGCATAACAAAAGAACCAGGTCTTATGACCTGGTTCTTTTATTATGCGCCGAGGAGTCCCTTGAACCAAGTGGTTCAAGGTCTCCTCGGCGCATAGCGCCTTCGTCGGGTCTTCGCTTCGCTACGGTCGGTTCAAAGCCGACATCCACTGGATGTCGTGAACCGGATCGGCAGGAAAAAGGTCCACAGGACCTTTTTCTGATTCTGCCTCACCTAATCTTCCGCAGCATATCGAGTATTCATAAGGGATTTGACTTATGAAAACTCGATTTTTCTATATGATACGGTTTTATGTCAGAGCAGGTGCAAAACCTGCTCTTTTGTTTTATGATGCTTTCGCTCGGTGGGGTATTCCACGGCGACGCCTTGGCGGGTATCTGCCTTGTAGTGCGACTTGCGCGGTGCGTCGGGTATTTCAACATATCCAACGAAGAGGTAGTAGATGACAATTCGCTGAGTACGGTTCTTGCCTGCGCCCTCCGTCTCAAATACATCAATGTGGTCTATAAGCTCTCTGAGCAGCGGTGCGGTC
>CAVAON010000111.1:0-5958 GCA_963590215.1 Anaerovoracaceae bacterium
TCTGTTGATTGCCTGCGGATTGTGAATAGTATCAAAGCGATTGGTAAAAATAAATACTGTCATGTAGCCATCAAGACTACAAAATCCTTTTTGTATTGCTGAACATCGAATTCAAACGGATAGGACTCGTGACAGGCAGCTTCTTCAATGGCAACTCTAACTGCATGCATCTTCTCATCTGAAAGACTACACTCACCTCTAAGGCCATCTATAATGTAGGGAAGCTGACTTACGAAACAGGTTTTTATGCTTTGGCATTTGTTTTGAACCTCTATCCGATTGTTAGTGAATACCACAACGCTCTCAATGTGCATGCTCTCGAATTCGCTTCCAGCCAGGGATTTTCTAAGAAGTTCCACCTTCAGGTTCATCTTTCCAGCAATATCGCAATCCCATTTAAGGAATTCACCTGTACGGTAGTAATTTCCCTGATCATCGATAAAGATGTTCTTTGCGGTATTCTTAACCTCGATAATGGTGATTGCCGCCGGAGTAATTACCACTGCATCAAGTTCTGTCCTGTGATCTCCATCTGTGAGCTCGACATTCTTAAGAACCAGATTTCTTGACTTCACATAGTCCAAAGCTCTAAATGCTTTCGATTCTCCGCGGCTTCCGGAAATTTCTGCCTTAATGAGATTGCAAAGCACCTTGCTACCATCCTTAAATCTCTGCAGTTCTTCATCAGCCACATGTCCACATTCTTCATTCAGCTGCTCCAGATGATTCTCAACATCCCAGATTTTCAGGTTTGCTGTATCGGCATGTTCCTCATTAAAGGTAAGTCGAACAACTTCCTGTTGGAGATTGAACAACTTTTAAGAACTTTTTGCAACAAAATGTGCCCTATAACAGGAATATACCGTCCTAAAAGTAAAAAAAGACCAGGTTTTTACACCTGATCTTCCTGAAATATTGCAACTGACTGCAACTTTTATATTAAATTAAATAGTCTCATCGTAGTATCGGGACCCTTGTTTCCACTCTGCTTTGACACTTCTGCTCCAACATATGAGTTTTCAGACACCCTAACGGTATAAAGCTGTTCGTCAAATGTCTGCACTGCTTTCTGATTGATTACACAGCAAGCAACATACATATCTGGTTCTAGGATCTTTGAGATTGTTTTTCCTGTATTTATTACTGAATCCACCAGAATAACATTCTTGGTCATCGGCCTAACAAATTCATCTGTTTTAGGATTATACACTTGAAATTTACATCCCAGCTTAAAATAAAGTCCTTCAGCAAAAAACAAACCGCCACGTAACATAGCAACAATTGTTGTTTCCTCCGGCTTCAAATCCATGAAAGCTGTACCCAGTTTTTCTCCAAGTGCTATATGAGCCTTTACTAGTTCTGGTCCTGATACTCCAGAGTTTGACTTTGTAATCGCAATTAATCGATTAATCTCTTCTGTCTTAGTTAACTCAAACAACCCTAACACCCCCTAATTTCATCCCTTCAAGAGAACGGCTTATCCGTCCATTCTCTTTCGATAGAAGGTATCCTTCGTCCGCTTCCTGCAGCATGTATAGATCGCTCATACTGTCGCCATAGGCTAAGATGCGTTTGCCTTGCTCTCGAAGAAATTTAGCCACAAAATATTTTGTTTCTGCAGACATCTCCCTTCCGGCAAATGTCTTGATGCCAAATTGGTACGCCAATCTTTCCCAGACCATCTTGTTTCCGGAAGACAGGATATAAACTGTTCCCTCTAATTCCTTTGGCATCTTCGGATTCCTATGCACATCAATGTATTCAGGAACATCTATATCGTAGGTTTCAAACTCACGATACTGCTTCCAAGATTGAAAACCGGAATAAAAATTCCCATCAAATAAATGAGTTTTGTAGTTAAACACAGTACTGCTACTGTCCTCGCGAATATAAGTCTTATCTCCATCAACCAGAGTGATCACATCACTTGATGAATTCTTAAGAATGAAATCCGCTATTTTTCTGGCGAAATTGACATTACTGTATCCTGCCACAATATCCTTCAGAAACTGTATCGTTTCCTCAGCATCCGCATATACATTCTTCACAGGATTATCGATAACATAAAAATCCTTGTTATGCATATGACAATAGCTCCGAAGGCCCTCAATCTCTCTCTCCTGCCAGTCCGCAAGATCATATTTCAAATACTTCTGATTTTTCTCGGATTTTTCCATCCTGCTTTTCAATTCATTAGGATCTATGTACAAATAAAGGTACTGATCATACATTTCTCCTTCTTCATCTGTAAAGGCTGTTTCGTCACCAAATGCATAATGCCCATCCATTATGAACATATCCCTTTGTCTGCATATATTTGCCACAGCCTTACGAGCTTCTTCTCGGCCAGATTCATCCCTCTTGTCAAAGTCCGGAGCATACTCTCTAAGAAGCTTACTACCAACCAATACATCCAGGAAATCGATTTGATTCATTATGAATGTTTTACCAGCTGTAGGCATTCCATATAAACCTACTCTCACACATAGCCCTCCCTTCAATACTGTCTTGCTATAAACGTCTCTTTATAGCAATGTGTCCTGTCAAAATCTAATGTCTGTGCAAGGCTTTCCAATTCTTCGAAGGTAACACTACTGTCAGCAACCGGTGGAAGATCAATGCAATTGCCGCAGAAATAAACCTTTCCATTGGCGAAGAAATAGTTATTAATTCCTGCGCCACATTGACCACCATACATAGTGCAATCTTTTCCGCCTCTGCGTACTTCAAGCCCTGATGCCTCCGCTTTCAGAAGGAATTTCCGATATTCTTCAAGTGGAATACCATATTTGCCTATCATTCTGGAAAATGTAACGCGCGTCCCAAATGGCATAAAAAACTCAATAACCTTATCTGCATTCTCAAGGCTCTCACGTCCAACCGTAGCATTCCAAGTTGGATAGTGTCCGGTTACTTCTTTAAAATGCTCTGCCGTATGCATTGCCTTATCAAAAGAATTGCATCTGTTAAAATTGTGCAGTTCTCTGAAGCCGTCTACAGACAGTCCCACTTTAATCTTATGATCCTCCAAAAATCTCCAGTCCTCATCTGGCAGATCAACTGTCCCATTTGTAATTGTATAGGCACTTACGAATGGTATATCTTGAATATACTCAATGTAGGATCTGAGCTTGTCAAAATCCAAAAAAGCCTCTCCATCACCAACAAAGCCTATCTTGAACTTATGCTTTGCATATGTCTTCACATGCTCCAGGATTTCAAAAATATCCATTGGTACATCCTCGATATATCCCTTTTCATGGAAATGACAGTATCGACATCGGAGATTGCACCTATTATTTATAGAAATACAAATTCGATCAATCATCTCTAATTTCGCCTGCCTCCGCCATTATTATTAAATCGCTTCCTATTGTTGTTTTTCCTAAAGTTATCGCCCTTACGCCGTCCTGTCTCCAGGAACTCATGATATCTTCCCTCAGCTGTATAACCGTCTCGATCTACGATTTTAGTATCGGCTCCAGCCTCAATCAAAACATCACGGCACTCCAGCCATCCCCAATAACAGGCCTTGATCAATGCTGTAAAACCATTGCCATCCTGTTGGTTAAGACTGGTTCTCTCATCAGCTATGAGTTCCTTTACATAATTTAATTTATTATCCCAAGCCGCAATCATAAGCGGCATATTTCCATCATTCTTTTGTCTAATCTTTCCAGCATCATGAGGATTTCGGCTACCAACATTCGGATTTGCGCCACAATCATGAAGCAAAAATTTGAACATTTCAAAATCGCCATTCTGAATGGAATGTGACAGCGGTGGGAAATAATACTTCCCACAGTCCCTTTTGTTTACATCAGCTCCATGAGCAATCAGCCAGCGAATTTTTTCCTTTCTCTGGTCCATTGACATTCTTTTATTTCTAACAACAGAAATTATCAAAGTATTTCCGTCCGGTAAGTATGCGTTTATATCATCCGCATTTGGAATCTTTATACCAATGACCTTCTCCACATCACCATAAGAATCCGCATAATAGTCATTTAGTTTCTTGAGACTATTAATATCCATCAGATTTTGCTTTGTAATTATATACTCTTCTAAGAACAAAGCTCTTACCGTTTCATGACCACTCAACCGTGCAGCAAAACCGGCATCATAGGTAATCAAGTCCGCCTCGCAGCTGAACTCTTCAGCGGCTTGCTCAGCTACACCGATAATCTTGCAGTCATTGTTATCATCTGTTTCATCACCGACATAGTCCATTGTGATAACATTTGCGTTCCCACCAATACTCTTAAGTAATTGCCAAGCTTTGGAAGCAAGCCCATTTGTATTATGGTCCTTTATATTATCCAATTCATCCACAACTATCTTAGGAATAATCACCCGGCTATATTCCTTGCTGAGTTCATCTATGAGCTGCGGATTTTTCAGGAGTGCCGATGTGTCGATGACTACTATTTTTTCTCCGCGAAGAAATAACGTTTTTTGCTCAGGTGTAAGTTCTAACTTATCACAATAATCCTCAGCAAATCCTCTTACTGTCTTATATCCAGTTTCACCGCCTATTTTTTCAGCTCTTGATAAAGTGGATTTATTGCAACCAATGAGTTCTGCCATTTCGGCCTGAGATTTTCCATTCTTCTCACGAAGCTCTATCATTCTCTTTCTTAGGAAATCGCTTTTAACCTGCTCATTCATATGTACATGTCCTCCGTTTGAAATAGATATGGGCCAAGATTTATCAAGGCTATCTACAATGTATCATTAAGTTGCATTTCCTTCAATATTAAGTGTACTATTTGCAACAATTATCTCATAATTTCAACTTGTTCTATTTATCTGCACATTTATGCAACTTCATTTCGTTCCCTGCAACTCTTGTGTAATTGCGGCTGACTTTCGCAACATACACATTATTTTTGCAACAAAAAAAGGCCCGCCAGCACCAGGATCTCTCCCAATGCCAGCAGGCCTCTCTCATCTCTATTCCCTTACACTTCTTCTACATACCCCGAATGCACAAATCCGTACACCCGTCCGTCAATTCTCACGTAATACCATTTACTGCCATCCTTAGCCAGGATGCAGTCGCACACATCTATCACATTCCCTTTGGCAAGCTTCGGCCAGGACTTAATATTTGCATGCTCTGTTCCTGCCCAAGAGCGAACATTAAGTACTGAGGCTGTCACTCTTCCAGTCCATTTCGGCGTCTTGCTCAGTTCTCCATTTCCCGAGGCATCTGCCAATACCCCAGAGCCAGTTCCACTTCCACCAGCCGTTGCCGTTGTGCCAGAACCAGCGCTGCTTTCTTCCTCATACCTCGGCACTCCATAACCTCTAATATACTTTCCATTGACCTTAAGCACTCGCCTCTTCACCGCATCCTGATAATTGCCTTCAATCACGGTAATGCTCTTACCGCTGACCTTCTCCACGATGCCCACATGATCAGGCCATCCATTGTTATCCCCAGAGCCACTGTCATTCCAATCATAAAAAATTACATCCCCAGCCTTCGGCACTCTGCCATCATTTTCATCCCATTCACCCAGCTTTTGAAACAGCTGCACCATCTGGCCGCAGCCGCACTCTGTCGGGATAATGTCAGTCATGCCCGTCTTAATGGCGCAGGCCGACACAAAGGTTGCGCACCAGGAATCCGTGTACTTCACCTTATAGCCTCTTGCCAATGGTTTATGCCCATTGTAAACATCAATAATCTTCCGATGACTTCCATCGGATTCCTTGCATCCAATCCAGGCTTTCGCCTGAGCCACCAATGCACTTGCTTTTCCTGCCATTATTCATCACTCTCCTTATCATCTCTCTCATGCAGCTGCTCCAGCACCACCTTCAGTTTCTCCGGCACCGGCAATCCCAGATGTGCTGCGTTTTCCATCATGCTGATGCCCTCATTGCTGAGATAGAAAAAAATCACTGCCGTTCTCAGCACACAGCCGCTCCTTAAAATCTCCACATCCATGA
>CAVAON010000112.1:0-3134 GCA_963590215.1 Anaerovoracaceae bacterium
AAACGACAAGAATCAAACTAAGTGCTGTTGACACAAAAAACCTCCTGTAAAAAAATTATCACTACTATTCAAAGCAACTAGAAGCAGCCTGAATTTCACCGGCTTATAATTCATTTCCTATATATTTACGAATAAGCCTGCTTGCCTTGGATTGACTTATGTCCAAAGCTCGTGCCAGTTTTCTGCTGCTTGGGTGTTTATCATATTTCTCTTTGATAAATTGACTCTCCCAATGTTCTCTTGCTTCCTCAAAGCTGCTGTCCGTATGTCCAAAGATATCCTTCGAAACAATTTGTGCTGCTGTTTTTTCACCAGTCTCAATGTTATCGACTGAGAAAAAGCTTTCCGGCAGATTTTTTACCCGTATGATATCGTTATCTGCAGTTATTATTCCACGCTCTATCACATTTGACAATTCTCTAACATTGCCGCTCCACGTATAGTTGCAAAAAAGATCCAGTACCTCATCTGATATCCGAACCATTTTCCCATACTTTTCATTGAGCTTTTCCAGCAGATATTCAGATAATATCAATATATCTTCCGGCCGTTCTCTAAGTGGAGGCACAGTAAGCTCTATAAGGTTTATCCTGTGATACAAATCTGCCCTGAAGCGACCTGCCTTTATCATTTTTTCTATATCGCAGTTAGTAGCACATAGTATCCGCACATCTAACTCTACCGGTTCCAGCCCTCCCACCGGAATGAATTGCTCATCCTGCAGCACATGCAGAAATTTGGCCTGCAGATCATATGGAAATTCACCCAGCTCATCAAGAAAAAGTGTGCCTCCGTTGGCAGCTTCAAAAATACCCTTCTTGCCCTTAGATGCTGCACCGGTAAATGCCCCTGCTTCGTATCCAAACAGTTCTGACTCTATCACTGATGGACTAAGACTTGCTATATTGACATTTACAAACGGTTTATCAGCTCTATCGCTACATTTGTGTATATATCTTGCCAGCATAGTTTTGCCTGTCCCCGTTTCTCCCAGTATCAATATAGGCGCCTTGCTTGCCGCAGCTTTTTTGCTGTACTCAATCAGACTCCCCATTGCATCACTTCGGTATATTATTTTGCATTTACTGTCTGACAAATCATCTGTTATGATTTTATCTGCAGGGATATTTGCAACTTTTTTCAGGAGATAATCATCAGCCTCTCTAACACTCTGTATAATATATTTTACATTATTAAATGAATCAAAAATCGGCACAGAAATAGTCACAATATCTATTCCCAAGCACGTTCGCTGTCTTTGCATCACCGGCTTCTTCTCAGAATAGGTGTCAGGGACACAGGTTGGATACCATAATTTTCTGTCGATAAACTCTTTAACGTTTTTCCCAAGCAGTTCATTTGGTCTCATACCATAATGCTGATAGCATGCCTGATTTGCATACACGCAGTTCCAGTCAGCATCCCATATACATATTTCATCATATATATTATCTATTAATTTGACAAAGGATTCAAAATCAAACTCATTATCTAAAACCATATCTTAATCTCCTCTCTCATCAGTTTAACACATTGTTGCCATAAACTCTATTCTATTTATCTGAAATTCTTCGCATTCTCCCAATATTTTCAGGCAACACATATTACTAATGAAAAAACTCAAAGTCGACAAGACTCTGAGTTTTTTTCTAAAGGCCTTATTAAGACGGCATTAATGGAATTATCCTTGTGTGCTTACGTATATGCATTTAACCTGCGTATATGCCTCCAGTGCCCTTTTGTCTATTTCTCTGCCATAGCCTGAATCCTTATATCCGCCAAACGGTGTCCCTGCAGGACACATATTATAATCGTTCAGCCATATCAGTCCGGCCTGCATTGCATTTGTAACCCTGATGCCTCTTGAAATGTCCTGGGTCCAGCAGGCACCTGCCAGTCCATAAGGCGAATCATTGGCAATTGCAATCGCCTCTGCTTCATCTTTGAACGGAATTGCTACCAGCACCGGGCCGAAAATTTCTTCCTGAGCAATGCGCATATCATTTCTAACATCAGCAAAAAGTGTCGGTGCAATAAAGTTTCCCTTATCAAGAGGCGGCGTTGTAATCTGATATCCTCCCGTTACAAGCGTTGCTCCTTCCTTCTTGCCTATTTCGATATATTCAAGTACTTTTTTCATCTGATTTACATCTGTCATAGCTCCATAGTATGCATCCGGATCAAGACCATAGCCTACTTTCAGACCTGCAAATTTTTCTCCCAGTTCTTTGACAAATTTGTCATAGATACTTTCCTGCACAAGTAATCTCGATCCTGCATTGCATATTTGCCCTGAATTGCCAAGAATTGCTCCTGTTGCAGCTTCAATTGCTCTATCCCACTGTGCATCTTCAAATACTATATTAGCTGATTTACCGCCAAGCTCCAGCGTGGCCGGAATAACTCGTTTCCCTGCCGCCATACCTACCTGTCTGCCGACTTCTGTTGAGCCTGTAAAGGCCAGCTTGCGAATTCCTTTGTTGTTCAAAATAGCGTTGCCGCACTCACGGCCTCCACCTGTTACAACGTTCAAAACACCTGCCGGAAGTATATCGCTGATAACCTCTGCAAATTTCAGCAACGAGAGTGAAGTCAAGCTTGATGGCTTTATCACAACACAGTTTCCTGCTGCAAGCGCTGCAGACATTTTCCACCCTGCCATACAAATCGGATAATTCCACGGAACAATTTGTCCTACAACTCCAAGGGGTTCGCGTTTGATAATATTAAACGCACTGTAGTCGCCCTGCTCCATCACAGAACCTTCCGCAGTTTCTATCAGTGACGCCATATATCTGAACTGAACTGAAACATCACTTACATCCCATTCAGCTTCTCCTAAAATTTTACCATTATCAAGAACTTCTATAAGTGCTATCTCCGCAGCATTGGCTTCTACCGCATCGGCTATTTTTCTTAAAATAGCACCTCGCGAATTTTTATCGAGCGCCTTCCACTCAGGAAACGCGTTCCAACCTGCCTGAACTGCTTTTTCTACATCTGCTTCTCCTCCTGCGGCGATTTTTGTCAAATATTCGCCATTTCCCGGGTTATATACATCAATAGTTTTACCCGATTCTGCAGGGACAAACTTGTTATTGATAAACATTCCGTACTTCTCTGCAAATTTATAT
>CAVAON010000112.1:3144-3557 GCA_963590215.1 Anaerovoracaceae bacterium
TTTTAATACGCCCTAAATTTTCACACTTTCTTATAAGTATTTGCTGCTGTCTGTAAAATCAGTCTTTTATATATCCGTTTATCACTCTTCTCTGATTTTCATCAGCATTATAGTAAACACACAGGCTTTCATCACTGTAGCGTCCCACTTTTGTTTCCGAAAGAAGGCCGTTTTCCTTTGCTGTTTTTATTGCATCCTCAATGCAATGTCTGTTAAACGCTCTGTAGCTACCGTATTCAGATTCAAGGGAGTTCATCACATCTTCGGCACATCCTTCTTTAACAGTGGTAAAATATTTGATGATTGCCAGGTTTAATGGTCGTTTCATTTTACTGCACCCCTTTCTTTTTCTTAAATACTTCTAACGGATTTATAGCTATAACAAATATACCTATTATCATCATTATCGCTGC
>CAVAON010000112.1:3618-5954 GCA_963590215.1 Anaerovoracaceae bacterium
ATCCACGCTACTGTCGGCAATGCGTATCCCTCCATTCCCAGGATTATTCCAAGCAAAATCCAGCAGAAAAACGGTGCCCAGAAAGAGTACATTCCATTGCATGACATTGCCAGTGCTGCTCCGCACATACTTATCGCGTGATACCACAGCATATATGTAATCCATGCAAATAATCCGCTGATAAGGAAAATCGGCATTGCACTACCATCCGTAAATGCCTGCGATACTACTGTCCAGGCAACACTGATATCTCCTGAAATCAGTGATAATATAGGGATTAAAATAAACAGGTTTGACAATCCTGATGTAGCTTGCCTGAACAAAATGCTTATTTCGTAGTCCACAAGTGCTGTTGAATATCCTCCTATGCATCCCTCAAGCCCCCAAGCCACAGCTGCCATAAAAGCAAAGATCAGTCCTGTTGCCAGCTTTGCTGGGGCATCATCTCCGGCGCCATATATTCCTATCAGAGCACTTGCGCCGACACAAATCAGGATACCACATATCATATGCGGGCGAAGAGGCGCTTTGTAAATAATGCGCTGAAAGATTGCCCCTAGAGCCGGGCACAGAGCCGTCACCGGAACAATAATAGTTCCTGCCATCTGCAATGCTATTACATAGCATGATGTAGCAATCGGACCGCCCAGCACGGCTGCTAAAATCATCATTTTACCCGGTTTGGTTACCAGATATCTCGGAAATTCTTTCAGCTTACCCTTAACAAAAGCATTTGCCGCTGCCCATGCAGCACTGCAGGTGTCATTAACAGCACTTCCAAGTGCCCCTATAACATAGGTCAGCACAAAAGCACTTACAACGACCTGACCCGGATCATACCATACTCCCCATATGCCTTTTGTCATTCCCAGCGCTAAAAACGCAGTATATACACCATATAAAATACCTGAAATTACTGCTATTATCGCGCCCTTATATCTGAATTTCCTGTCTGCCTGAAGTTTTTCTGCCATCAAAGAGGTTTCATTCATTTGTTTTTCCTCCTATAAAATCCAGTTGATTTTTACTGCATTATGCTTGCTTCCAGGTATCTTATTTAGCTGTTTCTTCAGCATACAGTTCTTTGCACATTCCAACCCATTCTTCTGCAGTAAACACAATCGGATTATCGCCGTTCGACAAATGCTCGGCGCATCTTGTTCCGATATCCTCGAAGTCTTCTATCTTTAGTCCTTTAATTTCGCTGAACTTTGGAATCTGCAGATCTGCTGCCATTTTTTTAACTGCTTCAATGCCTGCCTGTGCTATCTCACGTTTTGACATATCTGCGCCAACAACTCCCATAGCTCTTGCTATGTCCACATATCCGTCTTCGTAGGCAGGAATATTGCGTTCCATTACTTTCGGAAGAAACATTGCACATGCTTCACCATGAGGACAGTCATACAATGCACCGAGAACTTCGCCGATTGCATGATCTGCTGCTGTATCGGTAAAACCGAAGCTGAGGCCGGCAAGCAGGCTGCCCATCATCATTGCCTTAGCAGATTCAATGTCTCTGTCATAACAGAATTTCCTCAAGTTTTCAGCTATAAGCTTTGTTGCATATAAGCCATATGCCTGTGAAACTGGATTTCTGCATGTTACTACATAACCGCCTACTGCATGTGCCAGTGCGTCCATACCTGTTGATGCAGCTATTTTCCTTGGAATTCCCATCAGCACTTCTGGATCCATTAACGCTATCGCTGCTCCGCATCTTACATCAAAGCAGTATTCTTTTTTGTGTATTTTTTCGTTATTAATTACTCCGAAGATAGATACCTCAGAGCCTGTTCCTGCTGTAGTTGGAATAGCTATAAGAGGAATCGGGTCACATGTATATTCCTTAGGATATTTAATATCATCAAAATCCACTGTCTTATGACCTATCATGCCTGCAATAGCTTTCGATGAGTCCATTGTACTTCCTCCACCGACTGCCAAAATGATATCTGCGCCTGCATCCAATGCCAGCTTTGCCCCTGCTTCGCAATCAGTCTGTCTTGGGTTAGGAACAATCTGATCAAAATGTACAACATCAAGTCCTGCTTCTTTCACAGCAGCCTCTACCTTGTCCACAATCCCTGTACTACGAACGCCTCTGTCAGCTGCAATCATCGCTTTGGTTCCACCAAGTTCTTTTGCAAACTCTCCTGCCTTGGAAAGATTCCCTACTCCAAATTCTATTCTTGTCTTGCACTCATATGAAAAATCATTAATAAACATCTTTTTTCCTCCTTGCAATCCTTAATTAATTATATAATATTTAATATGAATCTGAAACTGAAACTGAATATGTCTTTAAGTTTTAACATTTAAGGTAAATGCTAAGC
>CAVAON010000113.1:0-3594 GCA_963590215.1 Anaerovoracaceae bacterium
CCTTTATTCCTCTTGTCATCAGCGTCTTATATATATTAAGAATATATTCTTTAAGGTCCTCTTCCCTGTTCAGTGCTGTTTTCCCCTGCATATCAAAATAGCTGCTTTTTTCTGCATAAATTTCTTTTCTGACATTATCAAACCTTATTTCATTGCCGAATATAACTCCTGCATAATTCAGATCATACCCCTGTATAGTGTGAATGCAGCCTATTTCATCAATCGAACCCGGTGAATTAACCCAGTCCCTGCTTACAGTATTCCATCTGTACTTATGTCCTTTTATGTTGATATCATACAGCTCTTTGTTGTTTTTGGATATCCATTTCCATGAATATCCCGCTACAGTGCGACATAATCCATACTCTTTGTTCTTTTCTTTTATGGCCTCAATCATTTCATCAACATCATCAAACATTTTCAGCTCATAATTAGGAAATGTCTTGCCTGCCTCCGGAGGATTATCGCTAAGCACCGCCTTAATATATCTGATATAATCTTTGCCTCCTGCACATCTGAATTGAGATTGAAGCTCCAGCACTTTGCTGTTTTTTTGCAATTCGTCAAATTTCGCTTTATCTATATCCGACGGCTTGACAGATTGCATACTGTCGTAAAAAAACACCTGATTACGGCTGCATTTTAAAATCCAGTCCAGCTCAGTACCGCTATTATCAAAGCCAAGCTTCCGATTGTTATTATCAAAAACAGGATATTGCGAAAGTGCTTTTCTCTGCCTTAATCTGTGTGCTTCGTCAACAACGAGAAGGTCATATTTTTCCTTTGGCACTTCAATCGGGCTTATAACCATATTTTTATTCAGATGCTTTACATTACCGAAAACTTTTTTAATTGTTGTTCTCAAGGACTGCATCGGAACAACAAACCCTATTTTCATTTTTCCAAGCGTTTTGAGATTCTCTGCCATATATTCATAACCGGGATCCATCTCTGTGTCTCTTTCTATTGCACCTTCGCCGGTTTCCGCAAGCAGCTTCATGAGATATACAGCAAGAACTGTTTTGCCTGTACCTGCTCCGCCATTAACTACTATACTTCTACCTGACTTCGCAAATCTGTTGTCTACAAGCTCCTGAATAATTGCATCCACAACTTTGTATTGATCAAGGTTAAGCGTTTTGTATGGTGAATATTTGAATATATCTGAGTTTTGTATATACCTGATGCTGTTGACAACAAGATTATGCTCCCTGAGCTGATTCCATATGCCTTCGAATCCTTTTTCGTATTCAGCCTGCTGATAATATTTGTGCGGCTGTGTACCCATATTGCTGTTTTGCAATACAAATTTACCATCCGCAGCCATATGGTTAATAAGGAATGTTTCTAAATCAAGTATGACTGATTTGTTGAATTTATCATCGCCAATCAAACTGATTTGTGTAAGTCTCCTTCTCTCTTCTTTTCTGAAATGCTGACCTGCTCTGACTGAAGCATTAACTGTCTCACCTATATATGCTTCTCTGTCATTATTTATGATATATACTACCGGCCAGTTTTCACCATACTTTATATCTTTAATCTTTTCGGAAGCAGATGCATCAAACGCAATGCTTTCTACAACAGCCATGGCAATCTCCCATCTTTCTCAAAATATTCACACACATTATACCTCCAACCACTAAAATATTCAAGTTTTTACCCTCATTGTTCCAGCAGTTTCCCTACCAGTCAAAAAACTCATCAAGGATAAACAGATCAAACAGATCCTCATCATCCTGCTCTTTCTTTGTCTCTGCCTCGTCCTCAATCTCTACATTAATCAGGATATTATCATCATACTCACACATATCAACCTCCTCACAACATCTGTTTCAGCTGCTATGAATATATTATCGTGATAAAGGTACTAAAAAAGGTGCATCAAAATATTCATTTACAAGCAAGTTGTAACAGATTCCCTCCGACTTATTTTTATACTTATTATGCACAACATATATACTTTTGGATGTGCTTATTCTATGTAACACATAATATAATAGGTTGTACAGGAATAATGTTCACTAGTTAAAAACGGAGGATAAAAATGAGTGAAATTTTAAAAGTGCTGAACCCTCAAGATAATTCTCTTGTCGGTACAACAGAAATGAAAGATGAAATCGAATTAGAAAAAATAGTTGACAGAGCCTACAATGCAGTCGAGAAATGGAAAGCGCTCCCTGTATATGATCGCGCAGAAATATTATATAGATTTGCCGATTTGCTTGTCACAAAATACAAAGATGAGCTTGCAAAGTTGAACACTATGGAATTGGGCAAACCGATTCTTCAAAGTCTTGAAGAATGCCATGATGCCTCAGAAATCACAAAACAGACTGTGGAGCGCGGCAAACACCTTTATGGCAAAGTCTTAACAGACAGTACACCGGGAATAGCCGGAGATCTGATTTATACCAGGAGAGAGCCTCTGGGTGTAATAGCATGTATAATCCCGTTCAATTACCCTCTCGAGCTTACTGCTCACAAAATAGCCCCTGCTCTTATCATGGGAAACACCGTAATAGTAAAAGCCCCTACTTCAAACCCTTTAGCTGTGCTTAAAATGGGAGAAATATTGCAGGAAGCCGGCATCCCTGAAGGGGTTGCTCAGTTTATCACATGCAATCGCAATGCCTCAACGGAAAAGATAATCAAAAATCCAAAGATTGCGGCAATCTGCATGACAGGAAGCACTCTTGCAGGAATTGATATTGCCAGAAATTCTGTCGATACCTTAAAGACTTTGATGTTTGAGCTTGGTGGCAATGACGGACTTATCATATTCGATGATGTTGATTTAGACAAAGCATGCGAAGAAATCGTCACAGGACGTATTATTAACAACGGTCAGATATGCTGTTCTTCAAAACGACTGATTGTCCATAACAGTATCAAGGATGAACTTGCATCCAGGCTGGCAGCAAGACTGGAAAACCTCAAAATCGGATCGGCCCTGGATCCTGAAGCACAGATAACTTCTCTGGTAAGCGAAAGTGCTGCAATAAAAGTAGAAGAGCATATCAGCCATACAATCAAACAGGGAGCAACCTGCTTCTATGGAGGCAAACGCGAAGGCGCACGTATTTACCCTACAATTCTTACCGATGTAAATAAAAACATGGATATCGCGAAGGATCTTGAAGTATTCGGACCAGTTCTGCCGATTATAGGGTTTGACACCGAAGATGAAGCAATCGAAATAATCAATAACAGCACTTACGGTTTATCATCGGGAATACTCACTAAAGATCTTGAAAAGGCGTTCAGAATTGCTCAGTCAATAGAATCTGGAGCAACTGTTATTAACGGTACCGGGCATTACAGACACTATGACCAGCCGTTTGGAGGTTTCAAATACAGTGGAATAGGCAGAGAAGGAATAAGTGCAACACTTGAAGAATGTTCTCAGGAAAAAACCTTTATATTAAAATCAGTATACTAAAGAGCATGAAATATGAGGGGTTTTAAGGAAATGTCAGAACTCTCAGAGGTTTATTCCACGGCGCTCTTGACAAGCCCCGCGACATAAATTCGGTATGGAAATTCAACTAAATATGCGGCCAAAAATTGGCCGCATAAGCTTTGCATTATAAC
>CAVAON010000113.1:3604-5792 GCA_963590215.1 Anaerovoracaceae bacterium
CAGATAAGCCTGTATATCTGGCAATCTTACCTGCAGGTTCATTATCAGCCTTCATAGCCTTCGCCATCTCAATCTCTCGCTCTGCCCTGCCGGAAGCCTCGCCCTCTACGAGTCCTTCTTTCCTTGCTTCAGATATTCTTGTATTGTGCCTCCACTCATATTTATCTCTTGCAAGCATCATCTCATAGGCTCTATCATCTGCCGTGAGTTCCTTGAATATGTTCTCTGCCAAAATGATTGCCTCCTCTCCGCTGTTTATCAGTTGCTCTAACAAATCTTCATTGTTCGGGTCGTTTGCATACCGGAAATAAAGTGATACTCTCTCAAGCGGCGTCATATCCGAAACAGCCTTGGTTTTATCAGCCTTGTCTATCTCTATACAATGAATCTTCATCTTGTTTGACCATTCACTTTCACCAAATTCTTTTCTGATGCTGTATACTGAATGACATGACTCTGAATCCTTCACTATATTTCCCCTTGAAAACGACACCATCGTTACTCTCCTCATTTTATCATAATATTCACCTTTCTCCAATGATTTGAGAGGCCTATCCCAATAAATTTTAATTTATTGCAGGAAGGCCCTCTGTCAGAAGCACAGCACTTCAGTGCGTAGTGCTTCACGACTATATTCCTTTTTATACTTTTCTCTTTTGCGATAATCAATAGGATTCAGTATTTTAATGTCCTTGATTGGAGTATCTTCTCCTGTTACAGTATTAAGCAGCGCTATGAGCGCCTTTTTTGATTTTTCTGTATCCTGCCCAAACACATAATGGAACACCATGTCGTCAGTAAAGCTGAATTTTTCTCTGCGGTTGTTTCCAAATAAATTCATTGTCTTTATCCTCTCTAATTTCTTGTACATTGTATTTATTTCTACAGCCACTCTACTATATCGTGTATGCATTGTCAATTTTTACTTTTTTGTTCATAAGGTTGTTGAAATTCCAACGATTGATGGGCTTTTTTATAGAATTTTATGTAACTTTTTGCAGTATGCCTTACTTTTGCCTCAAATCAGGCCGCTTGTTCTCTGTCTACAAGCAATAGCACGAGCATATAAATACCTTTATCAAGGAGTTTATATATGGCAGGCAGCTTATGCAGATTTCCAAGCCGTTATCCCGATCACATGCTGCAAATTCCACCCTTGCAAAGCCTGCTTTGTTTTGATAAGATATCTATATCACAGCAAAGGAGGCCTTGACATGGATAGAATATCAGCTATCAGCTATCAGCTATCAGCTATCAGCTATCAGCTATCAGCTATCAGCTAAGCGTATCGCTGATGTTTTAGCGTGTCAATGTTTTTTCTCATACTTTTGAACTTTTACCAGAGGCAAAGCTTATATTAGCCTGCCCCTGGTTTTTTGTGCTTTCAAAACCTTTGTATTCTGATTTCACTTAAGTTCATGCTGTAATGAAAACCTTTTCTTGGTACATTATGCTACCATGAAACAACAAAAAATATACTCAACGGAGGAAAAGTAAATGAAGAAAAAAATACTTGGTATCCTGCTCTGCCTCGTAGCAGTGCTAGGAATATCTACGTCTGTCGCATTCGCAGAAATAATAGGCGGTAACGATAGCGGCTATACCTATGACACAGCTACAGCGACTCTTACCATCACAAGTAACGATGGCCTTACATCTTGGAAAGACAACTCATCAATTACGAAAACCGATGTCAAAAATATCGTTATAGGCGAAGATGTAACAACAGATATTAACGGCAATATGCAAGGTTTTAATGACTGCAGCAATGTTGAAACGGTGACATTTAATAATAATGCTACTGTCTACTACTCGTTTTATGAATTAACAAGTTTGACCACTGTTAGCTTCAAAAAAGATTGCACAGTTAACGGTGCATTTGAGAAATGCAGCTCACTTACGACGCTAACCTTTGATGGTACTAGCGATCTAAAAAGTGGGGCATTTAAAAACTGTCCTAATATAGGAACAATCACTTTCGGAGGAAAAACCACAATTAATGATGCTCTTGCTATAAACTCATATTCAATTAAGGCGAAAAACGATCAGCTTACCGAGCTTGTTTTTCCCGCAGGCTCCACAATTGACTACACAACATTTAGTAATTACAGTGCATTAGAATCTGTAACATTCAAGGGTGATATAGCTCTACCTGCGGGTGCCTTTAATAATTGTAGTGCTCTTACAT
>CAVAON010000114.1:0-5722 GCA_963590215.1 Anaerovoracaceae bacterium
CACTCACTTCGCACATGTTTCTCTCACATACGTTTTTTTTATATGTATTTTCTTTATTTATATTTTTTCTCTGTATATTTTCTTCATATATAACCTTTTCGGTAACATATGCATTATTTTTATCAATATTCCCTTTTGTAAAATCCGCCGTTCCGCACATAATTCCAAAAATTATATTTTTATCATGCTTTGTGACGGTAACACACGAATATTTCATTCCGAGCATGCCGAATCCCAACGTATCTCCGTCTTTCATATTTGTGATATCTGCCGTGAGTTCTGCCCTAAAATCCGGCGCAAGCGGAAGCGTCGTAAGAACATTCGGCATATACCAAACAGAATCATTACGGCAAGGCATCACATTAAGCCTCAGTCCCGTGCCTTTATAATTGCACTCATACCACGCTTTATCGGGATTTGCCTGCCATTGCCAAAGAAGGCTTAAAATATTGCCCTTAAAATCATCCGATGTGATAAGTCTTATATGATCCGATGTGATGAGGCCTATATTGTCACTCGGCACATCCGGAATTTGGGATTCAGAAACACACCTGCCCAAAATTTCGGTTTCAGAAACGCGCTTACCCGGAATTTCGGCTTCAGAAACACACTTACCCGGAATTTCGGCTTCAGAAACACACTTACCCGGAATTGTATATTCAAGAACGGGCGTACCGGCATAATTAATTTCGGTGCCGGTATGAGCATCGGCGTCACTTATATTTCCGATAACCGGCCAATCGTTAATCCGGGTCACGGGTTCAAGCCACGTTATTCGCCCCATCACACCGACATCCCTAAAATGAATAAAATAATCGTTGTTGTCGGGACCCTTTACAAGCGCTCCCTGGTGAGGCCCGTTAATTTTGGTTTTCCCCTGTTCCAAAACAATCTTGTATTCATACGGTCCATATACATTTTTGGACCGGTATGCCACCTGCCATCCCGTTTTTACCCCACCCGCCGGAGCAAGAACATAATAATATCCGCCATACTTATACATTTTGGGACCTTCAAGCGTAGGATTATCCTGTGTGCCGTCGATTATAATCTTGTCTTCACTCAAAACACGCGTGCAATCCGGCGCAATCTCGCACAATGCAAGCTTGCTCTTTATTCCGCACCTGCTGTATGCAAAGGCGTGAATCATATATGCTTTGCCGTCCGTATCCCAAAACGGACACGGATCGATAAGCCCTTTTCCCTCTTTGATGCAGGTAAGGTCACTCCATTCTCCGTATGGGTCACGGGTGCTTGTCACAAATATTCCCTCATCGGGCATAGGCACAAAAACATAAAAAATGCCTTCGTGATATCTGATTGCGGGCGCCCATGCACCGCTGCCGTGAACGGGTGCGTTGTAGCGCAAAAACGGAAGCATTCGCACACAATAATTTATTCTTTCCCAATTTACAAGATCTTTTGAATGAAACAGCGGAACACCCGGTACATATGTAAAACTTGAAGAAACCATATAAAAATCGTCCCCCACACGAATTGCGTCGGGGTCACTTAAGTCGGCATAAATGATCGGATTTTTATAAATTCCGTTTTTTTGGTCAGATTGATACATAGATTTAAGATCCTTATATACATAATAATGGGTCAAAAGGCCATTTCATCATCTTTAAACAGCTCAATAAATTCCGATTGAGATTTCACCTGTTTTAAGAGATTTAATAACTGTTATATTTTGTTATTAAATTCTCCGCAAACCCTTGAAAACACTGGATTTATCGCAGATGAGCTTTCCCTTATTGTTTCCCTTGTGTTATATTGTCACATCAGTGTTTACGAACTCTGATAAGGGCAAATACAAGGGCAAAAAAATCTGATAACACATTATAACACAAAATGAAAATGACATGGTGAACTGATTGAAATGCTTCTGATTTTTGTAACAAACGATTGATTGAACAATAAGGAGATTTGATACGATGAGAACGATATTTGCAGAATACAATCCACACAGAAACAGCATTGATGTATATACCAGTGCTGGCTATATGCTCCGCATTGACTGTTGGGAAGCAGAAAGGAATTTAAAGACTACACCCGGATCAGATTGTGCGTTGAATGCACTTGCTGTTGACGAACCACTTGAATATGCAAGGTTATATCTTGATGGGAATTTGCAGATGTGGGTAGATGCGGAAGATTCATTAGAAATTTAGAACTTTTAGACAGAGTAGCAACACACACTACTCTGTCTTATGTTTTTACTCTATTTCACTGCTTCTGTCAGGCAGCTGTGAAGTAATATGAATTGACTTTTGCAGAACCTCTATCAAAAGTCCAAAACTTTTCATATCTGGATCAAAATAATAGTAATTTCTGGTTGCTTCCCGTCTCATCTTCAGAATGCCTGCATCTTTCAGAATTTGCAGATGGTGCGATACTGCCGGTCTGGAAAGATGTGTTTTCTCCGTAATCTCATTTACACGAACACCGGAACATTTTCCCATTTTCATCATCTCAAGCATCATATGCTGTCTGTTTTCGTCGCCTAATGCAAGCAGAATTTTCCGGCACTGTTCAAAATCACCTGCCAGTTGATCAATATCCTCTTTTGTGTGCATTATTCTACCTCATGTCCTGCAACTGCTTCAAAATGATATTTTACTATTCCCAAATCAATCTTTGAATAAAAGCCTCCAAGATTTTTGACAGTTACTTTCCCGTTTTTTAACTCAAAAAAGAACTTCTGCTGATTCATAGCGGTTGGTGCAAGACTTACAGCTTCCATGCCCGTTTTAAACCATTCTGTATCCTGATCTGCATGACCAAGTTCTGCTGCACTTTTACTCTTGTGTGAATTGCCCTGTGTTTCGCCATAACCCAGAGAAATGATAATCA
Source organism: Anaerovoracaceae bacterium (assembly GCA_963590215.1). Lineage (GTDB taxonomy): Bacteria > Bacillota > Clostridia > Peptostreptococcales > Anaerovoracaceae > UMGS973. The sequence goes on from CAVAON010000114.1 coordinate 2,857, forward strand.
ATAATTTCTGCCCTCTTTCCATTTTGGCTTTTGATTTTCCATGTGTCATTGCAACCCAGCAGGTATTAAGTCCAAGCTCCTGACATTTCAACACAATTTTTTCACCGTAATATCCCGCTTTTTCCTGTTCATTCTTGTTTCCTACAATCGCAATATAATTCTTTACATTTACAAATTTCCCGTAATGAGCCATAAAAGAATCAAAACATTTCGGTTCATCATAAAAGACCTGCATACTCAATCCGCTTTCTTTATTTGCTTCCTCTATACAGGCATCGAGAACCTCCCGCTTAGATGTTTCAATCGGCTGTTCCTTATACTGACGCACACTGTGCCTCTTTTTCATGATTTCTAAAATATCCATATAAATAATATCCTCGCTTTCGTTTAAGTGTTTAAACTGAGTATATCACACAACAGTTAAAAATTTTCAATGGTAAAGAAAATCGAGACCATTAGTTTACCATTAATTTTTGACTTCCAGAATTTAAATGTCAAATGAGCAATTCACACTCTGAAAATAACACTGCCTTTCCTGCCAGTAACACTTTATCTCCAGACATTTTACAATAAAGCGTACCACCCCGTTTCGAAGCCTGATATGCTACTATATTGTCTTTTTTAAGCCTTTTAGCCCAATATGGAACTATATGACAATGTCCTGAACCGCACACTGGGTCTTCTGCTATATTCAACTTTGGTGCAAAGCTGCGGGAAACAGAATCTGTATCCTTCCCATGTGCAGTAACCTGCAAAAGCAGACCATCCAGTTTCAGTAATTTTTCCATATCAGGTTGTAAGTTTCTTACAGTATTTTCGTCATCAAATACACATAGTAAGTCCCGTCCCATATACGCTTCAGACGGAACTGCGCCAATCGCATCTATCATAGCATCCGTAACTGAAACTTTCTCTAACTTATATGCCGGAAACTCCATTTCCATCAATTCACCATTTTTCACTACCGTCAGATCTCCACTTAATGTTGAAAATACGATTTTGTCTGCATCCGGAATATAAAAACGGAACAAAACATACGCACATGCAAGGGTCGCATGTCCGCAAAGATCAATTTCCCCACCTGGCGTAAACCAACGCAAATGATATTTTTCTCCTTCTTTCACAGCAAAAGCTGTCTCTGAAAAATTATTTTCCTTTGTTATATCTAGCATCAACTTTTCCGATATCCACTGATTTATAATACAAACGGCAGCCTGATTACCATGAAAAACTTTGTCAGTAAACGCATCTATAATATATTGTTTCATTTTGATCCTCCGTAAATTTTATTTTAGTCTTAGCATAAATAAATCCGAGTTTCTTTCCGGATAGTCATATTGAACAGGCAGTTCTTCTTTTGAAATTTTCTTAAATCCCTTTTTATAATAAAAGGAGTGCGCCCTGACACAAGCTGCCGGTGTATCAAGCAGTATTGCTTTGAACCCACATTTTCTTGCATGAGACAATAGTTTCTCATAAAGTTGCCCGGATACACCAATTTTTGTACCACGGAATGCTGGATTAACAAAAAATTTTTTCAAAATTCCATAAGGATATTTATTCATCAATCCCAGTGTTCCGATCACATCATCATTATCATCTGTAGCAATCCAGAACCCACCATTACTTTCAATATAATAGTGCATGATGTCATTCATATCCGGTTGCTCTTCCAGTGACAAATCCACTTTATTGTCAAAATTTTGCAGATACAGGATCAGCGAAATCACCTGATTTTTATATTTATCCTGATATTCTTTGATTTCCATTTGTATAGCCTCCGATGTGTACTTGAATTTCATTTCTTTGTATTTTATAATACCATCAGTTAATTATTCAATCAAAACGAACTATTTGAATTTAAAATTCAATTACATTAAACTTTTCAGGAGACCAGCTATGAAAAGTCAAGCATGAAAAAATGAATTATTCAAATTTAGAGTTCAATATAATCGAACTTTCGGGAGGACAAATGGAACTTAAACATTTACAGACATTTCGGACAATTGTAGATACTGGCAGTTTTCTGCATGCAGCAAAGAAACTCAACTACACACAATCAACCATTACATTTCAGATGCAGCAGTTAGAACAGGAATTATCAGTCAAACTCTTTGAAAGAATTGGGCGGAAAATGCATCTTACACAGGCTGGTAATGAGATTTTGCCATATGTTGATATAATCCTGCAAAATGTAGAATATCTTGAAAATTTCAAAAATGAAAATAAAAAACTTCATGGCAGTTTACGGATTGCCCTGCCGGAAAGTCTGCTTACCTACCAGATGCAGCCTGTATTAAAGGCATTTCACGAACAGGCTCCAAATGTTCAGCTTTCTTTGCAGACATTAAATTGTTTTGCAATCCGTGACCAGATTGTTGCCGGAAATGTAGATATGGGGATTCATTATGATGTTGGCGGTTACGGCTCCACCATGATGATTGAAAAACTCAAATCTTTTTCTCTGACTTTAGCAGCAAATTTTCGGCTTGACGAAGATAAAATTGATTTCACATCTTCCAACCAAAGTATAAATATTCAGCTTTTATCAAATGATCCCGAAAGCATTTATCAAAAGAGACTTGATCACTACCTGAAAGAGAAAAAAATCACCTTATCCGGTACTATGGAAATGGGAGGTTTAGAAGCAATCAAACGAAGCCTGCTCAGTAATCTTGGTATTTCATATTTACCAACGTTCATAATTGAAGATGAATTAAAGCAGGGTACCTTAAAGGCACTTAAAACCGATATAAAGGATAATATCGTTACGGCTGTCTGCGTTTACCACAAAAATAAATGGATTACCCCGGCTATGGAACTATTTATCCAATTATTACATCAATTATGGATGTAACATAACATA
>CAVAON010000115.1:0-5593 GCA_963590215.1 Anaerovoracaceae bacterium
TCTTTGCCTTCTGCAAATACTTTGGAACGCCAGATCTCACCGGCCAGGTAGGCCAGCACTCTGGCTTCGATGGCAGAGTAGTCGCTGACGATGAATTTATAGCCTGGTCTTGCTATAAAGGCAGTACGGATCAGCTGGCTTAAGGTATCGGGAATGTCATCATAAAGCATATCAAGGGTATCGTAATCGCCGATGCGGACAAGCTCACGGGCTTCTGCCAGGTCGGACATATGGTTTTGAGGAAGATTCTGCAGTTGGATTAGTCTGCCCGCCCAGCGACCGGAACGGTTGGCTCCGTAGAATTGGAACATGCCGTGAGCGCGACTATCCTTGCAGACGGCATTTAGCATTGCCTGATATTTCTTAACAGAGGATTTGGCAAGCTGCAGGCGGAGCTTCAAGGCTTCAGTTATTTCTCCATCTGTTTCTTTAATAAGGCCGGCCACATCTTTCTTGCCCAGAGATTCAGTCTCAACACCATTCTCAGAGAGCCATTGTTTCATCTGTACAACGCTGTTGGGGTTGTCTAGGTTTGTGATATTCTGCATGGCAATCATAAGTGCTGACTTGGATTTATCATCAAAGGCGATGGCGTTATCGACCACATCCATGTCAAGCATAATGCCTCTGTCGTTGATTTCCTGGTCCAGATGATATTCTTCCCATACGGAATCCGGCACTGGAAACTTCGCTAGTCTGTCTTTGATAGAGACTTCTACTTCAACATCTCTCTTGTTGTAGGCCTTGAAGATTTCCCACTTGTCAGGCGCATGCTCCGGAAGATTACGGGTCCTGCCACCGTTTATCTTGGTGGGCTTGCAGGGACAGCAGAAATATTTGATCAAGTCCTTGCCTTCCTTCATCTTCTGATCCTGCAGCTTCAGTACAGCCCCGACGCCTTCCAGCGAAAGAGGCAGGCCCATATAGGCGGACCAGATCATGGAGCATTTCCAGGAGGATGGATTCAGGTAACTGCTTACTGAATCATCTGCCCTACCGTAACCTTTGAAATATTTCGGATGGTTCTTGTGAAGCCAGGCAGAGAGACAGATTCTCTCGAAAGAAGCATTAAAAGCCCATTTGGTAATATTCGGATTGGATAGGGCAGACAAGATATCTGCCGGTATTTTTTCACCAGCTGTTAAGTCAATGACCTGCACTTCACTGCCATCAATAGAATAGCCAAAGAGCAGGATGTCAAAGTCAGGTGCTTCAGTATATTTGTAGACACCACATTTGCCAAGGTCATAGCTGGAGTAGGTTTCTATATCGATGCTTATATTTTTCATAGATTCTCCAATCTGAAAACAGGCACCGGCCTGTTGCACCGATGCCTGCCTTCTGAAATTTAATTGTCTTTGTTGATTCTCATCAGAGCTTGCTCGATTTTATCTAGTCTTGTGCGGACCTCGTGATAGTCGTACCAGGTGAGTTTATCTATCTTTTCTTCTTTATGATCCCTGATTTTGGTAATGATGAAGTCCACAAGGTAAACAACGCACAAGACGATAAGCAGTGCAAACCAGATAATTGCTTCGTAGTTAATAATAGTCTCTAACATTGTCACATCCTTTCCGGACGGCAGCAGTGCCGCCGCCCATTACATCAAAATTTGTCATTGTATCAATTGTTTAGTCGAGGAAGTCGTCCTCTTCCTCAGAGGCAAAATCATCCTCTGCACGGGACTTGCCACCAAGAGGCTCGCCATCACGAATTTTCTGGAGATTGTTAAGGCCGCAGGCAATTCCCTTGTTGCCATTGCTGTTGAAGGCATAGAGATTGATGCTGGCTCTGCCGTATACTCCGGAATAGACTTCGGACCTCTCAAGGATAGGCTGACGGTCTGCATCTACGATGCCAGGTGCGGAAGCACTGTTGGCATTGATGAAGTATGCATTTGCATAAGCAGGATCATCAGGTCTCTCCAGGTCACCATCACGAAGCGGAGTCTTGAGAACGGAGAGAGCAGGAACGGTCTTACCATTACCCTTGAGTTTACTCTGGCCTTCCTCATAAGCTGCTTCGATAGCTGCCTTGATCTTGTTAACGGTTACGGTGTCGGACTTGGGAATGATGAGGCTGACGCTGTACTTCGGTGCGCCTCCGTTGATGCTCTTGGCATCCCATACATTCGCATAGCTCCAACGTGTGTTTACTCCTGTGATTACCTTTGTAGGAATAGAAATCTTTGACATAATCTTTGTCTCCTTTACTCATTAAAATCGTCTATTGCTGTATTCATGGCCGGTCTCTTGTCAGATTCCGGTACCAGTGCTGGTTTACCAGGCGGCTTGTAGATTAACTGGCCTAAAAGCTCTTCGAATTTCTTCTTACCGAGCAGTGTGCTCATGGCGGTTATACCAAGAAGCTTTTTCTCATAGGGATCGAAGCCGGCATTTGTAACTGCTGTGGCTACGGCTTCCTCATCGGAATATTTTCTGTTTGACCTTCCTTCTACAATTTTCCAACCATCGAAGTGAACTCCGGACTGGGCTTGTTTTAAGGCATATTCCTTGATGTCATTGCCCCAGGAGATCATTTCATCTACCTTCTCCAGGATGGCTGCAATCTCGGTGTCATCCAGTGTAGATGGCATCTCGAAATCATATTTGGCAAGCTCCAGATTGTATTCCGCACGTTTTCGGCAGGTTGCCTTTACCTTGCAGAACTGGCAGTGGTCACCGGCTTTGAATTGGCCTTCGCCCACATAGGCAAGCTGTGCTGTTGGAGCCAGAACCTCATCGGCCCATTTTAGAAGATCCTTCTTGCTGATGGTGTAGGTGCTTATGTTGTCGCGTCTGGGCTGGAAGATGGTCATCTTTATTTGATTGATATCGTAGATATCTCCGAAGGCCTCCAGGGCACCTAGGGCGTAGCACATCATCTGGCTGTTGCCGCCGTGTTTATCATCACCGGCGCTTACGAGAACACCAAGGCCGTGCTTGTAGTCGATGATCTGTAAAACCTCATCAGCTACGATGACACAGTCACCGGTTCCGAAGCCCTGTTCTACCCAGCGGGAGAAATCAAGCATTTGCTCGATCATGACTTGTGGATCTTTACAGAATTCCTTTGCGGCTTCAATCTGCTCCAATACGTAGTTTCTGTATTCCTCAGCACAGGTCTGCATTTCTGCATCATAGTAGGTTAGGTCCTCCGTCGGATCTTTCACGTCTCGGCCGAGAGCCTTTTCTACTAAGTAGGCGCATAGCTCATGGCAGTCGGTACCTTGCTTGGCATATTCGGATGCCTGATCCTGAATGTTGGCACAGAGCTTTGCACTGGGCGGACAGTTGAGCCATCTGTGGCTAGAGGAAGCGGAGAGGTATGCGTGCTTAGGCATTTCCAATCACCTCGGCTTCCTTTAGAAGGGTCGCATAATCCTCAGGCTTGACCTGCTTTAATTGCTGGGCTCCGAATTTTTCCAGAAGCTCTTTGACTTCCTTCTTGAAGCCAGCAGCGGATTTTGCTGCAAGCACTCCGCGGACATCTTCCTTTGTATAAGAAGGAGCAGGTTCGGCCGGTGCCTTAACAGTTTCTGCTTCCTTAACTTCTTTTGGCTCAGCCTTTGCCGGAGCTTCTTCTGTGGAAGAGAAGATGTCTCTGATTGCATTTGCAGCTTTGATCATTCCTTCACCGCAGGCAATCATTTCCTCCAGCACCTGAGATAATTCACTCATTTTGCTCATTTTCAGTTCCTCCGTTTTCCTTATTCTGTTGTCTTAGATTGGCTGCCAGTCGTTTGGCGACAACACTGATGGCAATGAGAGTATCAATCAACTCTTCTTCGACTTCAGGTGTGGCCTGCTGGCTTTTATCAATCGTTTCTGTCTGCATCTGCAGCACCTCGCTTTCCGAAGGGCTTCGTGCCTTTCTATCTTCCTAAGCGCATCTATGGATCGTTTTTCCGGTTGAAAAGAATATTTTTTGAAAAATTACATGAAAAGAGCCAGGGCGGTTTTCACTTATTAAAAGGAAGCGATTCTGCTCTGGCTGATTTAAGTGTAAGAAATTTTATCTCTGACCGGAAAAGTGAAGGTCGAAGGCGCTTAGGAAGTTAGGAGGATTTGTAATCCTTACTTAAAAAAAGGAGTTAAAAAAATGCAAGTAATGATTTTTACAGCAAACTGTGTCGGACAAGCCGCTAACTGTAGTTATCCCAATAAGGTGACGGCTGTCACGCCGGAGCAACTGCAGGAAGCGGTGAAGAAAGATCATGTTTGTGCCGAGTTCAAGGGCAATTATCGAAGCATCGGAAATTTCATCCGCTCAGATGTAATCGTCATGGACATTGACAATGACCACACGGAGGAATCGGCAGAATGGATCATGCCAGAGAAGCTGGAAGAACTGTTTCCGAATGTAGAGTACTTGCTGGCACCGAGCCGCCATCATCTTTTGGATAAGGAAGGAAAATCAGCGAGACCAAGATACCATGTGTATTTTCCTATTTCTGAAATCACGGATGCTGCGAGGTACGGGAATCTGAAGAAAGCAATTCAAAAGGCATATCCATTTTTTGATGGGAATGCGCTTGATGCCGCCAGGTTTATCTTCGGAGCAGACTGCCAAAAGGTGATTTATCACGAGGGCTGGATGACAGTGGATGAAGAGATTGAGATTTCTGATATGGAAGAGGAAGACTTTGATTCTGAAATGCCCGGTGGCAAGAGCTCCGGTCCGATTCTGGAAGGAAGCCGCAATAACACTATGAGTCGCTTCGCAGGTCGTGTACTGAAACGCTATGGCGATACGGATAAGGCGTATGAGGCTTTTCAGGATCATGCGAAGAAATGTGATCCGCCACTTTCAGATGCAGAGCTTAAGACTATCTGGAACAGTGCAGTGAAGTTTTTCAGAAAAAGCATTGTAACCCAGGAAGGCTATGTGCCACCGGATCAGTACAATGCAGATTTCGAAGGTGCCTCATTAAAGCCAGAGGATTATTCCGATATCGGCCAGGCCAAAGTGCTGGTTAGAGAGTATGGAGACGAACTGAAGTACACTAGCGCAACGGATTTTCTTCGATTTGATGGTGAGTGCTGGCGAGAGGACAAGCAGATGGCAATTGGTGCCGTAGAGGAATTTCTTGATCTGCAGCTGCAGGATGCGCTGGACGAGGTGGCAAGAGTTGAAAAGGCACTAGAGGATGCTGGAGTGCCAAAGGCTTCCATTCAGGCTGGGCCGAAGGAGCTTCTGAAGGAAGTAGATGGAAAGCTGTTGCCGCTAGTTTACCTGTTGATGGGTGCTCAGACCTATTTGAAGTTCGTGCAGAAGAGACGTGATTACAAATACATCGTGTCTGCTGCAAATACGGCAAAGCCGATGATTGCTATTTCGGTCAGTGACCTGGATAAGGATGAGAACCTCATCAATACGCCGTATGCCACATTTGACTTAAGGAAGGGACTGGCGGGAGAACAGCCACATAATCCGGAGGATCTAATCACAAAGATTACTGCCTGTTCACCGGGTGAGGAAGGGGAGCAGATTTGGATGGATGCCTTGAAGCTTTTCTTCTGCGGAGACCAGAAGCTAATCGATTATGTCCAGGAGACAGTCGGCATGGCTGCCATCGGCAAGGTCTATCAGG
>CAVAON010000116.1:0-5559 GCA_963590215.1 Anaerovoracaceae bacterium
CTGGTGTAAAGCCTGTAGCTGCTTTAATTTGAGGAGGCAATAGATATATTCAAAAATAGCTTTATTTTGTGTGGACAGATAAATAAGATACAAAAGGCGTGCAAGAGAAACACGCTTTTTATTATGGCGAAGGGAGCCGTAAGCGGATCTTTTTAAGCAATTGCCCTAGTGTAGCGTTTACGCCTCTTTTCTTTTTGCCCGTTTTGCGGTATACTGCATATTAGGAAATTATCATTTTTTCTGAAATAACATACAATGAACACAATTGGATTGTAAAATGTTTGAACGAGGAGGTATCTACCAGGCAAAATGGAAAGTCATATAATAGGCTATAGTATTGCGATAATTATTCTGATTATGTTTTCGGCATACTTTTCGGCAACAGAAACAGCATTCACATCTGTAAACCGTATCAGGATCAAAAACCTTGCAGCAGGTGGTGACAAACGTGCCAGACGTGTGCTTGAGCTGTCAGACCGATACGACAGCCTGCTGTCAACAATACTGATTGGAAACAACATTGTAAACATCCTTATAACGGTTATAGCCACTTTGATGTTTGTTGAGCTTTATGGCTCGCTGGGACCTACGATTGCAACTGTTGTGACCACGGTGCTTATTCTTGTTTTCGGAGAGATAACACCCAAAAGCCTTGCAAAAGAAATCCCTGAAAAAATATCAAAAGGCTTTGGAGGCAGCATCAGAATTGTTATGATAGTGTTTACACCGGTAAATTATCTTTTCAGTGCATGGAAAAAACTCGTCGCAAAAGCATTCAAAATGGATGCGGAGCAGGGCATTACCGAGGAGGAGCTTCTCACAATGGTTGAAGAAGCCGAAACCGAGGGAGGTCTTGACGAGGAAAGAAGCGAGCTTATCCAGAACGCTATAGAATTTAACGGTCTTGAAGCATGGGACATACTTACGCCAAGAGTTGATGTTGCGGCGATTGAGGTCGATACCTGCAAGGACGATATACTTAAAATATTCAGAGATTCGGGATTTTCCAGAATTCCGGTATATGATGACGATATAGATAATATACTTGGCGTACTAAACCAAAAAGACTTTCATAACTATATATATGGAACAAGTGCAGATATCAGAGAATATGTGGCGCCGGTAGTATTCATTCCTGAGACAATGAAGCTTCCTGTAATACTCAAAAAGATGCAGGCAACCAAGACCCATATGGCGGTGGTAATAGACGAATACGGCGGACTTGCCGGAATAGTTACCCTTGAGGATATATTAGAGGAGCTTGTCGGTGAGATTTATGACGAGCATGATACCGTTATTTCTCAGGAAATAATACCGCTGTATGACGGCAGCTACAGGGTTAAAGGCAGCGCCAATGTCGAAAAGCTGTTTGACTTCTTTGATGTCGATGACTACATAGACCCGGTTACAGTTAACGGCTGGGTTGCACTGGAGCTTGACAAGCTCCCCGAAGCAGGAGACTGTTTTGAATACAGAAGCGAGGAAAAACTGTTCAGGGTCAGAGTTACCAAGGCAGATGAAAGAAAAGCTCTGGAAGTAAATCTGAAGGTAGAGCCTTTAGATAAAGCAGAGAGCGGATATACTAAGAAAGGAAACTAGACTATTATGGGATTTATGGAGAAGATCTTCGGAGATCTTAACGAAAAAGAAGTTAAGCGCATAAGCAAAATCGTTGACAGGGTAGAAGCTTTAGACGAGCAGATGCAGGCGCTTTCGGATGAGGAGCTGAGAGGCAAAACTGATGAATTCAGACAGAGAATCGCAGACGGCGAGACGCTGGATGACCTGTTGCCCGAAGCCTTTGCCGTATGTAGAGAGGGTGCGTGGAGAAGCCTTGGGATGAAGCATTTCAGAGTCCAGCTCATAGGCGGTGTTGTACTGCATGAAGGCAGAATCTCAGAGATGAAGACAGGTGAAGGTAAGACTCTTGTTGCAACACTTGCTGCATATCTGAATGCACTTGACGGCAAAGGTGTTCATGTTGTAACAGTAAACGACTACCTTGCAAAGCGTGATATGGAATGGATGGGCAAGCTGTATACATTCCTCGGCATGAGTGTGGGCTGTGTAATACATGGCATTACACAAAAACAGAGAAAAGATGCATACATGGCTGACATTACTTATGGTACCAACAATGAATTCGGCTTTGATTACCTTCGTGACAACATGGTCATATACAAAGAAGAAATGATGCAGAGACCTCTCAATTATGCCATCATAGACGAGGTTGACTCCATCCTTATAGATGAGGCAAGAACACCTCTGATCATATCAGGACAGGGAGCAAAATCCACAGACATGTATGCTGTCGCTGATAGATTTGCGAAGACACTGGTAAACGAAACAGACTTTACAATAGAAGAAAAAGACAAGACTGTCGCTCTTACCGAAACAGGTGTTGCCAAATGCGAAAGCTATTTCAAGCTTGACAACTTCTCAGACCCTGAAAACATGGAGATAAACCATCATGTCAATGCTGCGCTGAGAGCAAGAAACCTGATGCACAGGGACATAGACTATATCGTCAAAGACGGTGAAATCGTAATAGTAGACGAATTTACAGGTCGTCTGATGTTCGGCAGAAGATACAGCAACGGACTTCATCAGGCCATCGAAGCCAAGGAAGGATTGCTTGTTCGCTCAGAGTCCAAGACGCTTGCGACAATCACAATCCAGAATTACTTCAGAATGTATCAGAAGCTGGCAGGCATGACAGGTACGGCCAAGACAGAAGAAGAAGAATTCAGAGAAATATACAACATGGATGTAGTTATAATTCCTACAAACAAGCCGATTATACGTAACGATATGGAAGACTCCATATACGGTACGGAAGCAGGTAAAATCCATGCCATAGTAGACAGAATTGCAGAGGTTCATGCTACGGGACAGCCTGTACTTGTAGGTACTATATCCATCGAAAAATCCGAGCTTATATCCAAAATGCTCAAAAAACGAGGCATCAAGCACAATGTGCTGAATGCAAAGCAGCATGACAAGGAAGCCGAGATAGTAGCAGAAGCGGGCAGATATGATATGGTTACAATAGCAACCAATATGGCCGGCAGAGGTACAGATATCATACTTGGAGGCAATCCTGAGTTTGAAGCCAAGAGAGAAATGGCAAGGAGAGGATATGACAGCGAAACCATTGCGTTTGCAACAAGCTTTGTGACAACAGATGATGAGGAGCTTTTGGAGGCAAGGAAGCTTTTCCACGAGCTTCACGAGGATTTCAAAGAGCAGCGTAAGGCTGAGCAGGAAAAAGTAAGAGAGCTTGGCGGACTTTGCATTATAGGTACGGAGCGTCACGAGTCAAGGCGTATAGATAATCAGCTGAGAGGACGTTCCGGACGTCAGGGAGACCCGGGCTGCACACAGTTCTTCATATCGCTTGAAGACGATCTGATGAGACTCTTCGGCGGTGAAAGAGCCAAGGCAATAGTAGGCAGAATGGGCGTTGCAGAGGATGAGGCCATCGAATCGGGTATGCTGACAAGATCCATTGAAAATGCGCAGAAAAAAGTCGAGGGCAAGAACTTCGGCATAAGAAAATACGTACTCCAGTATGACAATGTTATGAACAAGCAGCGTGAAATCATCTACGGCGAACGTCACAGAGTACTGCTTGGTGAAAACCTCAAGGGATATATCAGAAACATGACAGAAGAGCTTGTATATGGAGTCATAGATCCTGTAGTTATAGCCTCAAAACATCCGGGAGACTGGGACATTGATGAAATGAACAGAGGCCTCAAGAGGATATGTGACAGATATGTACCTGTGGAGTTTACAGAAGAAGAACAGAATGTACTTACAGAAGATGAACTCAAAGAACAGGCTATGGAGCAGTTTGATAAGCTCTACGAAGACAAAGAAGCAGAGATTGGCGAAGATAAAATGCGTGAGCTTGAAAGAATGATCCTTATTCGTGTTGTTGACAACCAGTGGATGGATCACATCGATGCCATGGATCAGCTCCGTACAGGTATCGGTCTCAGAGGTCTCGGACAGCAGGATCCTGCTGCAGCATATGCCAAAGAAGGGTTTGATATGTTCGAGATGATGATTGGAGATATCAAGGAACAGACAGTTAAATTCTGCTACAATGTAACTGAGCAGACGAGGACTGAGAGAAGAAATGTTATAGGCTCAGGCAAAGAAAGCAAAGCTGAATTTGATGGCTCATCACCTGCTAAAGCTGCGCCGGATATGCCGCAGCAGACCGCAGTGCCTGACAGAAATCAGGGCAAAAAACCTCAGACCTACAGACGAGCAGAAGAAAAAATCGGAAGAAACGATCCTTGTCCATGCGGCTCGGGCAAGAAATACAAGAACTGCTGTATGAATAAGCAGGAGCAGTAGGGGTAATAAGGCGGCGGGTTTCTGCTGCCTTTTTGAATGGGAAATTACCTGATAAAGGTAGGAATTAAGAGAAAAAGTGATTGTAATTAGCACTTTAATCGAGTAAAATCTAAGTAATAGATGAACAATATGTCTTTTGAAAGAAAGGAGACAGATATGAAAAGAATACTGACAATACTGCTTGCAATATGCCTTGTAGGGGGGGGCAATGCCCGGTGCAGTGTGGGCTGTAGGTGAGGACACTAATACAAGCGGTGGAGATGGTTCTGTTGCAGCGACTCCGGCAACACCGACAATAACTTGGACAGGTCTCGCGCAGAGTAATTTGACAGACTCAAAATACATAAGCAATGCAAATGATACAAGTGCGACAACATTAAAACTTGTTGCCGGAAATTATAAACTTTCTGAAGACATTACAATTGGCAAAACCTTGGAAATTACAGGTACCGTCACCCTTGACCTGAACGGGCATGTGCTGAGCCTTGCACAGGGCAGCACAGGCAGCGTGATTAAGATAACAGGTGGTAGTTTGACATTAGAGGACAGTAATACTACTAAAGAACACAAATTTTCCAAGGCTGATGACGGCCAATGGTACCTCGATGATGAGAATGGCACGAAGACCGTGACAGGCGGCGTTATAACTGGCGGCAACAGTGAAAACGGCGGTGGAGTGTATGTAGGAGAACGGAAAACCTTTAGTATGAATGGGGGTACAATATTTGGCTGCCATGCGACGAATGGCGGTGGCGTGTATATATGCGGTGAAAGTTATGATGAAAATGGGATTTACCCTACTTTCAATCTGCAGGGCGGAACAATAAGTAACTGCTATGCTAGCAACACCGCTGGAGGGGTATATGTGCAAGGCGAGGGCGAACCAGGCAACTATTCTTATACAAGAAAATCTATATTCAACATGTCTGGAGGCTTGATTGAAGGCTGCACTGCAACAAATACAAGTGCTGTGTATGTGCAAGGGATAAGTTGCTTTGCCATGTCAGGTGGGACGATAAAGAATTGCAAAAGTGTTGAAAATGATGAAGCCGTATTTATTGATCAGGCGGACTTCACTTTAGAAAAAGGCGCAGCAATCCTAGACAGTATAAAATGGCATGAACGTGAAACTATTCAGTGGGACGGGGAAAAACAGAAGCTGCAAATAAATACGGGTGCTACCGTATATCC
>CAVAON010000117.1:0-5558 GCA_963590215.1 Anaerovoracaceae bacterium
CTTGTAAGGTACATAGTGCCGCTTTTATATTTGCAAGTAGCGAAGCAGATTGCGAATATCATTGACTTCTTAAAGCATTTTCTTTTTCTTTAAAATTAACAGTGTGGTAACACATAAAATCACGGTTAACCCGCATATTATTCCAAATCCGTAGGGTACCTTTGAAAGAGGCATCCATTCTTCTGAAACGTTCATGCCGTATAAACCGGAAATTACCGTAGGAATAGCCATTACCAGTGTAATCGAAGTTAAATATTTCATGACGTTATTCAGTCTGTTATCAATTATGGTAGAAAGAAGTTCTCTGGTGCCGTCTATGATGTCTCGGTAAATACCCGTCATCTCCACTGCCTGCTGATATTCGACGGTTACATCATCCAAAATATCCATATCTTCTTCGTACTGCTCAATGCTCTTATATCTTCTCAAGCGTTCAATAACAATTCCATTTGCTCTAAGAGATGTAGCAAAGTAAACAAGAGTGGACTCAAGTTCATGAAGCTCGACCAAATCCACGTCCTGTGTATTTGAATCAACTCTTGCTTCTATTTCTACCCTCTTTTTATCGATTAAACGTAGGTATGACTGATAGAGCATTGCAGAGCGTAAAAGCATCTGATAAATAAAGCGCATTTTCTTTTTGGTAGAAAAATCCTTTACTCTGTTTCTCATAAAATAAGTAAGAATAGGAGTCTCCTCGCTGCAGATAGTAATGATTACATTTTCCTTAAGCACGATACCAAGAGGAATTGTGGTATACATCTTCTTTTCGTGACGCACTTCAGGAGTGGGCACATCTACCAGTATAAGAGTATAGTCATCTTCAACGCTGGTACGTGAGCTTTCTTCTGCATCGAGAGCGGTAGCAAGGTCGTCCTCTTCAATTTCGAAGTATTCTGCTATCTGCTTTACTTCCTTGGCAGTTGGATCACAGAGATTAACCCAGATGCCGTCATGGTTTTTAAAATCGTCAAGTTCTGTAATAACACCCTGTTCGGTACGGTATACACTAATCATGCTTCTTCCCTCATCATCTTTCTAATAGGATCAACCTCTGCTGCATGTCGCTTTATTGTCTCGAGGTTGTCGGTAAGATAGTCCTCGAGCATACAGATTTCTTCATCCGTAAAGCCCGAAAATTTTTCAATCTTACAATCAGGTACATAGCCCTCTGCGTATTTCTCTCCGTCTTCAAAATAAACGCAGGCTTTGGAGACGCCATCCTTTGAAATGACACCAGATATCATCATTTTCATTTCGTCCATGACCTCTCCTTTCATTGCTAAATTCCTGTTTAATTTTGTGTTTTCCGTCCAAAGAAAGGCTTATTTAAGCCATTTCTTTGTTTCCAATAATTTATTATACCATTCTTTTTTTTAATTGTCTTTCAAAACTTGCAGGGGGATGAAAAATGTTATTCTAGCAATAATTTTTTTAAAGGAAATAAATATAATTTTGTTGCAGGAGTATTGTCAATGATATTCGCAATTTTCTTCGCTACGGCTCTACTAAAAGCGGCACTACGTGCCTTACGAGGTACTTGGCTTGTAACAAAGCACCTCGCGTGGAGCACCCACTGCCTAAAGGCAGTTGGTTTTTTTGAGCTTTTATAAAATTAGAGGCATTGCTTTCGCAATGCCTCTAAAGTTTCAGGTATTATTTAATTACTTGGAAGCCTTCCAATCTTCATACTGCTGAGAGAATTCAGCAAGTACATCCTGGTATCCAGCTTCATCAAGTTTTGCATTGTACTCATCAATAACTGATTTAACATCAGCTGAAGGATATCCGCCAAGTTCAAGAACGAATCCGTACTGATCAAATACGTTTGTACATGCAGCATACTGAGCTTCAACAGGTGCAACATTAAATCTGAATCCAGCTGCGCAGGATGCTTCTGCAGCACCGTTCATATCCTGGTAAATCTGAACCTTGTTATCATCTTCACCAGCACAAAGTGTAAGAGGAACAACAGAGGTTGACTCCCATGCGGAGTGAGCATACTTTTCATTGTTGGAAACAACCTTGCCATCTGCATCCAAGGTGTAATCTACGCCTTCGATACCATAGGTGTAAAGGTCAGCAACAGTTGTATCTGTGTACAGTAAGCCTAAGAAATCGATACAAGCCTTAGCCTGCTCTTCTGTAGAGTTTGCTGTAATTGCAAAACATGAACCAAGAGTTGTAGTAGAATGAGCATACTTACCAGTAAATCCTTCTACGAATACTTCTTCCTGTCCATCACGTGTTTCAGAGTTGGACTCGTCACCAGGTACACATGTCCACCAGTTAAAGCCCCAGTTCTGAGTCTGTGCTTCACTATCAGATGTTGTCTTTGTTACTTCGTCTTCAGAGATGTAACCCTTCTCGCCCCATTCACACATTAAGGTACAGAAATCAGCATAATCCTGAGTTAATGTAGGGTTAACAACGGTATTTGTAGCACGATCAACTGCGAATAAAGAGTTAGCTCCATCGAAGAAGTCATACTTGTCAATGTAATATCTGAAGAACATAGCTGTCTTACCAGCAAGGTAAGGGTACTTAAGTCCCTTCTCTGTCTTACACCACTCAAGATAAGGCTCAAGATCCTTGAGTTCCTTGATGGAAGAGGTATCAAGACCATATTCTTTAGCGTAACCTTCAGGGAATTTTAAGTCATATCCTTCGTAAGCTTCCTTGTAAACAGGAACGAATAAATCTTTTCCATCATAGCGGGAAGCAGTCCAGATAGATTCCGGCATAGAGCTGTAAAGGGTTGATCCAGGTAAAAGATCTGTGATGTCATAAGCTGCGTTAGCCTTGTACAAATCGTTTGTTCCGATGGTTCCCATCCAGCTTGCTGTCCAAAGTAAGTTGATTTCGTTGTTTGCTAATGCAAGATTTGCCTTATCAGCGTATTCACCTGAAGGAATATCGTTGATGGTAATCTGTACGTTGATCTTATCAGCGATGTACTCGTTGATAGCATCCTGAACTGCCTTTACTTCTTCGCTGTCAGGCTGTCCTAAGTTGTAAGTAGCTCTGTAAATGTTGATGTTTACTGCATCACCATTAGCTGCTTCTGTTTGGTTTGCTGCAGCACCATTTGATGAGTTTGCTGCAGAAGTCTCTGTGTCGCTGCTTCCACAACCAGCAAGAGTGCTAATTGCCATAGCTGCTACCAGCAGAGCTGATACAAATTTTTTCTTCATTTGATAAAAACCTCCCTTTTTATTTATATTCTCAAAGGCGACATCGGAATTGATATCACCCGGAATACCACGATAAGTTATGTAATTGTGAAATGCCCTTTTAGAGCATCGTGCATTATGTTAGCCTTTAACAGATCCTACTGTCAGTCCTTTGATGAAATATTTCTGGAAGAACGGATATGCTACCATAATAGGTCCAATAACGATTAATACAGTTGCCATTGTTGAAGAGTACTGTGGAATGTTACCACCCATAGCTGCCCTCGCTACTGCAGGTACGTTCGTATTATTTAACAGGAACTCGATACTCTTCTGGATACTTACAAGTAAGAGCTGTAATGGCTTCTTATTATCTGAAGTAATGTAAAGCAAAGCATTCTGCCAGTCATTCCAATAAGCGGTAGCCATCATGAAACCTACAGCCGCCATGGAAGGTTTAAGAAGCGGAAGTACAATCTGGAAGAACGTTCTGTACTCACCTGCACCATCAATCTTGGCAGCCTCCATCAATTCATTTGGAATGCTGTTTACGATATATGTTCTTAAGATAATCACATTCATCGTAGATACACACAACGGAAGAATTAACAGCCACAAGCTGTCTTTTAAATGATAGTAGCTTGTGAAGATAATATATCCGGAAAGCTGGCCGCCGTTGAACAGCATAGGTATCAAAAGGTAAATGGATAAAAACTTTGATAAACGAAATCCCTTTCTGCTAATGGCGTAAGCAAACATACTCATAACCAACAGCCCCAGGAAGGTACCGAATACCGTAACAAAAATTGTAACTGCATAAGAGGTCAGCAACTGATGACCATATTTCAAAACAGATTGTACGCCTGTCAGGGACCACTTCTCCGGGAAATAACTGAAACCATTATTCAGGATTGCAGCTTCATCGGTGAAAGCGGCAATGAATACCAGCAATACAGGCAGGAAACAAAACAGTGTATAAAGTAAAAGAAAAAATCCGAGAATATACTGACCGACTCCTTTTTTTTCTCTTCTTGATGGAGCCAAATCGGCAGCATTACCTTTTTTCTTGCTCATCTTCTATTCTCCCTTTCCTTAGAACAATGCATTATCGGGTGCAATCTTACGAACCAGTCCATTCGCAAACAGCATCATTAGCAAGCCCACTACAGACTGGAAGAAGCTGGTTGCAGCCGTAAATCCAAAGTTAGAGTTTTTAAAGATCGCGTTCAATACATATGAGTCAATAACCTGAGTTGTTTTGTAAAGCACACCACTGTTTCTGGTTACCTGATAGAACAAACCGGTATCAGATTTCATAATGCAGCCGACGGATAATAATAGCATAACTGTAATCATCGGAATCAGTGCCGGAATTGTAATGTGCCAAATCTTCTGCCACTTGTTTGCGCCATCGATTTCTGCTGCTTCATATAACTCGGTATCAATACCGGCTAATACGGACATATACAATACGGAACCATAGCCTACGCTGTTCCACATCTTAACAACAGTTAGGATTACCGGCCAGTAAGAAGCCGTTGTATAAAATCTGATGTTGGCATTTAATGCATTGTTGATAATACCGGTATCTGTACTGATAAATGCATATACAATAAACTGTACTGCTGCATAAGAAATGAATACTGGGATAATCATAATCGTCTGCATCGCCTTGGCCATTTTCTTAAATACGAACTGATCAATGGCAATTGCCAGTACGACATTTAGGAAAGTTCCAAGTGCTGTGAATACAACGTAATACAGCAGGGTATTTTTCGTCATCGACACAAAGGTTGCTTTGGAAGCAAGAAGAAATTTAAAGTTTTCAATTCCGTTCCATGGGCTCTTCCAAATACCAAGTGTGTAATCAAAATTCTTAAATGCCATTACAAGACCGGCCATAGGAACATACATGATAAAGAATAAAATCAGGAATGCCGGCAACGCCATCACAACGTGTGCTCTATGCTTCCACGTGTTATGCAAGAAGCTTTTCATATTCGTCTCTCCTTTTTCCGTTAGATTTGCTTTTCTTTATAATATGATAGAAGAAACGCATCATTATCGATTATCGCCGTTCTTCTTATGTATCACATTTTATGTACAACCTGTCAGATTGTATGCTTTCATTTCCTGTATCCTTGTGATTATTCAGAGCCTTACTAATGGTTTATATCGATGTATCTAAGGCCATTTAAATATTCTTCATTGATGCCTTAGATGTAATCTTTTCACTGCTCGTCGGCTCCTTAATCGTTTTCGTATTCCTATAGTACATCAATTTTTACACTTTTGCAACACTTTTCATAGATATTTTATGCACAATTGATACTTTTAGTAATGTTTCACAGAAATAGTGTATATGATTTGTAAGCGTATTTACTC
>CAVAON010000118.1:0-1391 GCA_963590215.1 Anaerovoracaceae bacterium
TTAAAACTTGTGAGCACTCATTAAACTGTCCCTTAGAATCAACCAATTGCATATCAAGGAATTCCTCCACAGCACCTATGGCCTTCTGTCGATTTTCCTTCCAACAGGACCCGTCAAAGCTTAAAAATTCCGTCGCCTCCGTGTAGAGAAGTTCCCCCTTATATTCTTCAACTAGGGCTCTCGCCTCTCCCATGTCAGAAAAGTCTTCTGGCTTAATAGAACCGAATTCTGAATTGTACTGATCTGGCGCCACATAATCCTCTTGAGTAACAATCGTTTTTTTATAAAACTTCATAGCGCTATTCCAGATTGCATTCAGTTCATCATCTTCAAGCGGTGGATCACATCTTCTAGCATGAATCTCAAAAGCTTCTCTTGCCTTATCTGTGGCTCCATACTTTTTCAAAACTCTGCTGGCAAATCTGCTCATGGTATTATTGCGACTGCCTTCCGAAATCGGACCTGAGCTAATCACCTTCTCTTCTTCAACAGACGAATTTGCATCCACGAGCTCATCAATTGTCTGCCATCCTTCGTGCCAAATACACTGTCCAGCATCCGAGCCAAAAATAAATCTTGCAGCATCAAGAGCATTCCCATCAAAAAACGAATACTTCTTTTTTATTCCCGCCTTAAGATTCCCATAGTACCTAGCATCCTCTGTCGCCTCTATCTCAAAATAAATATGAAACTTCGGTCTGGCAGCTCTACCCTCTTTTTCCTTCATATGATTCCGGCTAAAGGAAATTGCATAAGAAACATCCGGCAACAACTCATCAATCTTTTCAGGTGTAATCCAATCATATGGATCTTCTGAATGATCATTATCACAATCCATAACGACCACATTTGATGTGACAAAATTACTGATGCTTCTGTAATTTCCCTTATACTCAGCACACACATGATCAAACTTAACTGCTTCTCTTAGTTCTGTCGCATTACTCACCTCTACCCTAGTGGGATATAGGCAATTCTTTGCGTCACAGACCACATTTGCTGTCTGTAAAATCAAACGCATCTCAATTTCTCCTCTCTTAAATAGTAAAGACGTATTCGGTCTCTACTACTTAAAGGAGTTTTGCCATTTATTTTTTTGATAAAACCCCCAATATATTTTTTTCAAAATTAAGTCAAAAAATATCCTTTAAAAACTCCTTTAACCAACAGAGTGGTAGAAGCCACCGAAAATTCATTGAAAAAGAAAGGAGCACGACAAAATGAGCAAAATGAGCGAACTGTCTACGTTACTCGATGATTTGATTGAGTGCGGAGACAAGCTAACCAAAACAGCCCAGGCCCTCAAAGATTTCTATTCGGATACAAAAGAAGTAAATTCTTCACCAAGAAAAAAGCCTGTGACTAAGGAGGCACCAGCAGCAACAGAAACA
>CAVAON010000118.1:1401-5502 GCA_963590215.1 Anaerovoracaceae bacterium
CAGAGCAACCTTTAAAAAAGGAAGATGTTCGGGGAATTCTGGCAAAAAAGGCAAATGAAGCGGGTGGGAAATACAAAGTACAAGTCAAAGAATTAGTCAAAAAGTATGGCAATGGTGGAAGCCTTACTGACGTTGCCACATCCGACTATGCTGCACTTGTAGCAGACATAGAGGCCCTGTCAGATGCCGAGTAATCATGCATTACTCTCCGCTTCTTCAAGTCACAGATGGCTAAACTGTCCACCCAGTGCCATGCTCTGTGCCAAAGAAGTAAACGAATCAAGTCCTTATGCTAAACAAGGAACCGATGCACATTCTCTTTGTGAGTACAAAGTGCTAAAGGCTTTAAATCAAACACTTTCAGACCCTACAGAGAATTTAGATTTCTTCGATTCTGAAATGGACAACTGTTCCGATATGTACTGTTCTTATGTCATGGAACAATTAGAAAAGGCTAAGTCATTATGCCAAGATCCACAAATTCTCATAGAACAGCGATTGGATTTTTCTAAATGGGTTCCGGAAGGATTTGGAACTGGTGACTGTCTCATCATTGCAGACAAAGTCCTTCACATTATTGATTTCAAATATGGTTTAGGGATTTTAGTTGAAGCAGAAAATAATCCGCAAATGATGTGCTACGCTCTTGGCGCCTTAGATATCTACGATGGAATCTATGACATCGAGGAAGTCAAAATGACTATCTTTCAGCCCCGACGCGATAACATTAGCAGTCACACTATAAAAAAGGAGGATCTCCTATCTTGGGCCGACAATGTTCTAAAGCCAACTGCAGAACTGGCTATCAAAGGCAAAGGGGAATTCAATGCAGGAAGTCATTGTCAGTTCTGTGCCGTAAAGGCCACTTGCAGAAAACGAGCCGAATATAATCTAGAACTTGCCAAATATGATTTTGAGATGCCTGCCAATTTAAATCAGTCAGAAATCGCTGCAATTCTTCCAAAGATTGACAGTTTGGTAAACTGGGCAGCTGATGTAAAAGAATATGCACTTCAAAGTGCTCTTAGTGGAACCAATTATCCTGGATTTAAAGTAGTCGAAGGAAGATCTAATCGTAAATACACAGATGAAGAAGCTGTAGCCTTCACTGTAAAGAATTATGGATATGACCCATATGAAAAGAAACTTCTTGGAATCACAGCAATGACTTCGCTTCTTGGCAAAGAAAAGTTTAACGAAATTCTATCAGAATTTATTACAAAACCATCTGGCAAACCTACACTTGTGCCAGAAACAGACAAGCGACCAGCACTCAATACTGCAAAAGATGATTTTAAGGATTAAAAAGGAGGAAAAAATATTATGGAAAAATTCGTGAATCCAACAAAAGTAATCACCGGAGTTAACACTAGATGGAGCTATGCAAATGTGTGGCAACCAAAGTCTATCAACGGAGGGGCTGAAAAATATAGTGTATCTCTCATCATTCCAAAGTCAGATACAGCCACTGTAGGTAAGATAAAGGCAGCAATTCAGGCAGCATATGAAGAAGGAGAATCCAAGCTCAAAGGAAATGGAAAATCCGTTCCACCACTTGCAGCAATCAAGAATCCCCTTCGTGATGGTGATATTGAAAGACCTGACGACCCAGCATATGCTGGAAGCTACTTTATTAACGCAAATTCATCAACAGCTCCAGGCATTGTAGATAGTGACTGTCAACAAATCATTGACCGTTCTGAAGTATATTCTGGAGTCTACGGTCGCGCCAGCATCAACCTTTATGCTTTCAACAGCAATGGAAACAAGGGTATTGCCTGTGGATTAAATAACCTTCAGAAAATTCGCGACGGTGAACCACTTGGTTCCAAGACTAGAGCCGAAGATGATTTCGCTACTGAGGAAGATGACGATTTTCTCGATTAGTTCATAAACTGCATTTTAATTTCTCTTTTCATTGGCGGTGGCTAATTCAGCTGCCGCCAATATTTTCAATATATAAATGAGGTGAAAACAAATGACAATCACAGAATTATCCATAGACTTGGAAACTTATTCCAGCGTAGATATAAAGAAATGTGGCAATTACAAATATGCAGAATCTCCAGATTTCGAAATTCTTCTCTTCGGAGTTTCGATAAACGGTGGTCCAGTTACAGTATACGATCTAGCATGCGGCGACACTCTTCCCTTAAATATTATAAAAGCCCTAATCGACAACTCTGTTATAAAATGGGCCTTCAATGCAGTATTTGAACGTATATGTATTAGTTGGTGGCTACAGCGCAATTATCCAGAATACTTTAAGAGCTATGGTTCCACCGATGATAGCATTCACAACTATCTGGATCCTTCTTCCTGGAAATGTACGATGATATGGTCAGCTTACATGGGACTTCCGCTTTCCCTCGAAGGAGTCGGATCTGTGCTCAAGTTACAAGATCAAAAGATGAAAGAAGGAAAAGATCTAATCCGATATTTTTGTACACCTTGCAAGGCAACAAAAGTCAATGGTGGCAGAACACGCAATCTTCCAGAACACGCCCCAGATAAATGGGAGGCATTCAAAGCATATAACAAAAGAGATGTAGAAGTAGAATTGAGCATCAAACAAAAACTTGCAAAATTTCCGGTCCCAGATTTCGTATGGTCCGAATATCACCAAGATCAAAAAATCAATGACCGAGGAATAACCATAGACCGAAGCTTGATAGACCATGCAATTGCTTTTGATGAAAAGTCAAAAGAGTATCTTACTGCTACAATGCAAAACATCACCGGCCTAGAAAATCCTAACAGCATAGTGCAAATGAAACAGTGGCTCTCTTCATACAACATAGAAACAGACTCTCTTGGCAAAAAAGATGTTGCCGCCCTAATAAATCAAACAGATGGAGACATAAATAAGGCTCTAAAACTTCGCCTACAACTTGCCAAATCCTCAGTCAGAAAATATCAGGCTATGCAGAATGCTCTTTGCGCTGATGGCCGAGCGCATGGCATGTTTCAATTTTACGGTGCCAATCGGTCTGGTCGCTGGGCTGGTAGATTGATTCAGTTGCAAAATCTCCCGCAGAATCATATGTCAGATCTTGATGCTGCCCGTGAATTGGTTCGTATAGGCGACTATGATACCTTATCCCTGTTATACGATGACATACCAGATACCCTCTCTCAGCTTATTCGTACCGCCTTCATTCCAAGAGACGGATATAAATTTGTAGTTTCAGATTTCAGTGCAATCGAAGCCCGAGTTCTCTCCCACTTAGCAGGAGAAACCTGGCGTTCTAAAGTATTTGCAGAAGGAAAAGACATCTACTGTGCATCCGCAAGTCAGATGTTTCATGTTCCTGTTGAAAAGCATGGCATCAATGGTCATCTTCGTCAAAAAGGAAAAATTGCAGAACTTGCCTTGGGCTACGGTGGATCTGTTGGAGCACTCACCTCTATGGGAGCCCTTGAGATGGGTCTTACCGAAGAGGAATTACATCCACTAGTAGATGCTTGGCGTTCTTCCAACCCACATATCGTACAGCTCTGGTGGGATGTGGATCGTTGCGTCAAGGATACTGTTTCCATGAAGATACCAACAAAAACCCATAACATTAAATTCAGTTATAAGAGTGGAATGCTATTTATCCATCTTCCATCAGGAAGAAAACTCTGCTACGCAAAACCAAGATTAGGTGAGAATCGCTTCGGTGGTGAATCTGTCACCTATGAAGGTATAGGTGCAACCAAGAAATGGGAACGAATCGAATCTTATGGTCCAAAATTTGTAGAAAACATTGTCCAGGCCATCAGCAGAGACATACTCTGCCATGCTATGCGAACACTCTCTAGCAACTTCATCTGTGGTCATGTCCACGATGAACTAATCATAGAGTGCCCTCAAGATACAAATCTGGAAGACATCTGTAAACAAATGGCTAAGTCTCCAGACTGGCTTCCTGACATTCTGCTTCGTGCAGATGGATATTGCTGTAATTATTACCAGAAGGACTAATTTATATTAATCCTTCGCGTGTGCTATAACATTGATACTTATTTGATGAGGGAGAACGTTATACAAATATCATATGATATTAAAATCACTTTAACTTTATTTTTTACAATCGCAACTTGAGAGCAGTGCTAGAC
>CAVAON010000119.1:0-5442 GCA_963590215.1 Anaerovoracaceae bacterium
CTGTCCAACCAAAACTTTTTCCATTATACAGTGCAAAATAAAAGAGACTTCACTCACCATGAATGAAGCCTCCTGATATATGTATACATCCTGCAGCATATTATCTGCAGGATGCCGATTGCCTTTGGCAGCTTTTGCCGTTGTACCACTTGCACTAAAAAATGCCACTAATATTTTTTCCATTTTCATTATCCTCACTTTCTAATTTGCCAACATACCCTTCACCGCATTATAGGTAAGGTCATATAAAGAACTGTAGGTATAGTCAACTCCTGCCTGAGACATAGCCTCTTTCTGTTTTTCTGTAACAACTGTATACGGATATATTCCAAACATAAAAGGAAAGAATGTATAAACAAAATTCTGACGTCTTTCCACTTCCATATCCGGTCTAAACTTGGTAAGCATGGTCATTACCTGTCTTAAGGCATTGCCGTAAGAAACCTTAAATTCAACCAATGATTCCATTCTGCTGTTTTCCTCAAGATCATAGTGATTCATAGACATGATCTTAAGTAATTGTGCACGCTCATTAAGCGTCCTTGCCAATGCAGCCGCAATCTCATCATCACTCATCTCATCATGCGTTTCAGTGATTTTAATTAAATCTTTCACCCAGATATCATATTCTCTTTTCAGCAAAGCTAGAAAAATCTCTTCTTTGGTCTGAAAATAATTATAGATAGATGTCCTTGAAAAAGTGGTTTCCTTTCCAATCTCCTTTAATGTGATTTCCTTGAAACTCATGGACTGATATAGCTTTTCACAGGCATTTATGATCTCTTCTTTTCTCGCATTTGTACGCTCAGGTGATCCTGCTGGCATAATTTTCGCCTCCCATAGTCTGACATAATGTCATTATAGCGCAGATGACATCTATATGTCAGTTCATCTTTGCGCAGTCTCCGATTTTTTCACCAACCTTGAAATATTCATATGTCGGGAATTCAAACAGCACCGGTTTAAATACATGATAATCAATCTTGTCTGCATCATTCAAAACAGATTCATCAGCATACGTTGCAAGAATCTTACAGATGAAGTTATCGAAATTTTCAAGCTCGTAGTTTCCGTCCATCTCACACTCGATAGAGATTTTCGCATCATCAATAAGAGGTGCTCCATTCTCGCCCATTGTGTAGGAAAAAGTATTTGATTTATCTTCCTTGTTTCCGCTGATAACACCCATACGATCGGCTGCCTTTAGCCAGCTTTCATCTACAATGTTGATGGAAAGCTTCTTATTCTTCAAAATACCCTGATTGATATAATGTGCATGCACCAGCGATACCATGAGATGGCTATGTGCTACGGTTCCTGCGTGTGCCACCAGCGTCCAAGTAGGTTTTCCCTCTACCATTGCGCCTACCACTATTACTGGACATGGATAAAGCGCTAACTGTGCTCCAATATTTTTCTTCATTTTCGTTCCTCCTTAAGTCGATTTAGTGTTTCCCTGTGTTTCAATTTCTGTTTCTTCCTGCTGCTCCTTTTCTGATTCATCTGCAGCTACAGTGCTAATTTGCGATTCGTCATTTTGCTCACCTGAGGTCTCATTTTGAGAGTAGGTTAGGGAGCAAGCACTAAGCATAAATCCAATACAAGTCACTAAACAAATGAAACCTATTGCTTTCTTCATAGAATCCTCCTTTCTGACACTGTGTCAATTTAAGAACAATATAACATCATTCTGACACCATGTCAATATATTTGTATAAAAACACCCCGCCGAAGCGAGGTGGTTTTTTGTTATATTTTCCTGCTACTTATCTTTTGTCACTTGCATCGCCTCTTCCTTCTCCTTCGGGCATTGCGGCTGCTTTACTTTCCGCTGACGTGACATCCAGTTCATCCACATCCACAGTCACATTCACATGATACTTCGCTTCGTGGAGTTTGGACAAAAGAACTACCGTCTCATCTGTACTCCCGTTGTCCCAATCCACGCCTAATACATTTCTGCCATTCATATATATCGGAAATTTAAATCGGAGACCTCTTAATATCCTGCCATCCTTTTGTTCTTCCTCATAGATAAACACATCAGACAGGAAGCTCTTCAAAAATGTCTTCTTTTCCAGATCTGTAAATTTATCATACAGCTTATCAAAGAATAAAAGGAACTGGTAAACATTATCTTCTGAGATTTTGTCCTGCCTGATATTATATAGTCTTGTTTCAACTTCTTCCATGGCATTCTCAATATCTGTGATTTCATCATATAATTTATCTAGCCGTTCCTGCATGTCATTATATTTTTTGTCATAATTCTTATCGGATACAGATAAATGATCCATATGGTCAGCAAGCCTGTTTTTTGCCCCGATTGTCTGGCTTAGTCTGTCTTTTAAACCATCATATTCCCTATCAAGCTCCGAAGTATCAATGCTGCTTCCTATCTGCTTACGGATTTCCTGCTCAAACTTTGGATTCTTCACAAATTTGCGGATAATTTCCTCAACTGCCGCATTAATCCTGTCCTCATTCCACTGTCTTTTATAAGTACAGCGGTGTCCATCCACAAGCTTCCTGTGTTTGCAGGCATAATAGAAATAATCCTTATAATAGCCTCCATCCGGATGCTTCTTGCGGTTTACATTGCCATACATACCGCTTCCACAGACAGGACATTTTATAATTCCAGATAAAATATGTTCATGTTCAAGGCTATGTGTTTTTACCTGTAAAACACCTGTCTCCTGACGCTTCCTGTGTGCCTGATTCCACATTTCTTCCGATATAATTGCCTCATGTATTCCATCATTTAGCATATAATCTTTTTGTTTTACAATATGATATTCATTTCTAGTACCCGGAATCTTCTCATTTTTTCTTCTTCCAAATGCAAGCTTACCGCAATATATCGGATTATCCAGCACACCTTTGACGAATGATGTAGAGAAACCTTCAATTGTGTTATTCTGGCGAAGCTTTTTCTTATAACCACTGTTATTTAAAAATGCAGCTATCGCAGCCATTCCCATCGTTGTATTGACGAATTTATCATATATAATACGGATAATCTCTGCCTCATCCTCTGCAATGATAAGCTCACCATTTACCAGCTGATAACCATATGGAGCAAAACCTCCATTCCATCTGCCCTCTCTTGCTTTCTGTCTGCGGCCTTCCATTGTCTGGACAAGGATATTCTCACGTTCTATCTCTGCAACCGCAGATAAAACAGATATCATCAGTTTCCCGGCATCCTTGGAGCTGTCAATCCCATCCTCTACACAGATAAGATTAACCCCATAATCCTGCATTTTCTGCAATGATGATAAAACATCTGCAGCATTTCTTCCAAATCGTGACAGTTTAAATACCAGCACATAATCAACATTGTCTTTGCCACTTTCTATATCCGCAAGCATCTGCTTAAACTGTGGTCTGCCTTCCACGCTTTTGCCAGATTTACCCTCATCAGAATATTCACCGACGATAGACATTTCCTGATAATCTGCGTATTTTCTAAGCTTGTCCTTCTGTGCATCAAGACTGTAGCCTTCTACCTGCATGGAAGTAGAAACTCTTGTGTATATGTAACATTTCTGCTGTTTTTTCATCAGATGTTATCTCCTTTTTACTTCCTTGGAAACCTCTTTAATGCTTTCAAGATATGCTTTTTCGACTGGCGTCAAAGTAATCTCCTGATATTTTCTGTATTCTGACTTTGCTTTCTCCAACGCCTGTTTATGACTTACAGAACCGGCCCCGGTTAAAAGTTTTCTATTTCCTGATGACAACACACTATCCAGCTGCTTTACATAATCATCCATATACATTGGCTTATGTTCAATTGCATTAATTTCAGCCAGATCAAAATAACCAGAAACAAGATTGTTTAATACTTTGAGTTCATTTTCTTCAAGATAATTCTTTGCAATTCCTATATCCTTTAATGCTGGTAATTCACCTGAAAATGAAGTAAGTCCCATAAATGGCTTTTCTGCATCTGCCCGCTGATATATAACCTCTGCCGCAGTATGACCATGTGCTGCATAGTGAAGTTTATTCTGAACAATTTTAAAGAATCTAACAGACTCTTCGCTATGAGGATTGTAATCTACACTCGTAGCATACAAATCAAGAACCTGACGATACAAGACCTTTTCTGAAGATCTTATATCTCTGATTCTATCCAGTAACTCTTTCCAGTAATTTCCTCCACCATTACCTTTCAGTCGCTCGTCATCTATCGTAAATCCCTTAATCATGTATTCTTTTAATCTCTGTGTCGCCCACTGTCTGAATCTTGTTGCAATCACTGATTTAATACGGTATCCAAGAGAAATTATCATATCAAGATTATAATGAGGAATCTGCCTTGTCACCTCACGATTTCCTTCTTTTCGAACCTGTCGGAAATTCCGACAGGTTGAAATTTCGTCTAATTCACCCTCCTCATAAATATGCTTAATATGTTCTACTACATTTGTTCGAGAAGTTTGGAATAATTCTGACATCTGCTGTTGTGTCAGCCATACTGTATCATCTTCTATTTTAACTTCTATATTTGTCTGCCCATCATCAGTCTGATATATAAGTATTTCCCCATATTCATCGGTTCCAATTTTGTACGCCATATCATCGCTCCAATCCATTACTTCTTAGTTATAAAATGTGAACGCATGCGTTCACTATTGTCCCAACAAAATTTTATCATCATTCCAACTGTTGTCCAACCAAAACTTTTTCCATTATACAGTGCAACTACGAGAAACACGCTTTGCGAGTTTCTCGAGTTATCGCGGTGCTCGCCAAATCTGCATGCAAGCATGCGATTTTTCTCGCTACTCGCGTAAATAAAAGAGACTCCACTCGCCATGAATGAAGTCTCCTGATATATGTATACATCCTGCAGCATATTATCTGCAGGATGCCGACTGCCTACGCAGCCTTTTTGTCCAGAAGCTGTTTTACCCCACCTAGGTAATAACAGAACCGGTCAAATTGTTTCTGCCTGCTTACTTTCTCGTCATCAATTGAATCCTTGATCATCATACACACCTCTACTTCTTCTTTTATCTCTGGTGCATATTTAATAATCATGTCTGCAAGAAAGCTACAGCAGCGTTCAAAATCCTTGTTCATTGCCAAGCCTCCTTAAAATATTATCTTGTGAATAATTCACAGAACATATTTTATCGCAAGGCTTTTAAAAATGGAATAGATTTTACCAAACGACAGTTTTCAAAAAGGCTTATCTGTCAAAAATTAATTTCTCCCACGGTTCATATCCTGCCATGTAGCCGAATTCTTCCTCATTTCTGAATCCTTCAAGAAGTTTTTCTTTTACACCATCTAATATAGCTTCATCAATATCTCTGAATTTCATATGCTTCACTACATATTACTTGCTATCCCTGATACCTTATTCTTTCAACCAGCGTTTCCTTTTTCAGATTACTGCTTAAAACACAGGAAAGCACAATTTGTAGA
>CAVAON010000120.1:0-5438 GCA_963590215.1 Anaerovoracaceae bacterium
CAACAGCAATTATACAAAAATACATCGAAAGCCAAGGTTAATGGTTACAAATTCATAAGGCTCCTCCCACCTCCCAAGGGAAGTGGTTTTCCGCCTATGACAAACGAAAGGATTTTATTTATGAAGAGGTGTGCTAATATGAACGATTTTTTAGGCAAGATCATAAAACAGCTGGAGCTGATGACAGAAGCCGAAAAGGATGCATGGATTTTATCGCAGGCAAGAATACTTTCGGAAGGGAAGCAGGAAAGCTTTTACAAGAGTATTTGCGGCACCAAAAGAGTAATAAATATGCCGGGAAAAAATGAAATTGATGAGTTTTGCGACAAAATCAGAAATGGAGATATTGTTGTCGAATACGAATCATACTATGTTGAGTTTGATAGCGATGGATATTTTTATGATGGATGGAAACATTGTTATTCTGATCCTTGCAATGCAATGCCTTTTATTTCTTCTGTAATCAATGGTTGCCATGATCTAATCATATTAGAGGAATACGAGGAGGCATTAGAGGTATTAGATAAGATTATAGACCTTAAATTTGTTGTTAAAGATCATCCGAACACAGATAAAAGCCGTTATGAAGATTTTATTGATTTAAACAGGGCTGCATGTGAGCAGCTCCTTTTCTTAGACAGAGGTGAAATGCTTTCAGATTATATTAAAGCATGCATGCAAACTGTAAAGAATAATGCCGAAGTTGCTGAAAAGGTTGCCTTTGTTTTGAGTTTGCCTCTTTTCGCTGAATACCCAATCAAGCTAATTGCAGATTGTGTCACGAAGCCTATGATCCATGAAGTCATAAATGAGCTTGCAAAGAATCTGAGACAAATTGAAAAAGAATGCAATGAGAAAGTGAAAGGAAATAGATATTGTAGAGATTCTCATGACAAAAATAGAATTAATCAGATAACCGGAATGATAAAATCTTTTGAAGAAATTTTGGATAAAGAAAGCAAACCGGAAAAAACTTTTCTGCAAGGGATATGGATCCAGATTTCTGATTTGATCAAAAGTTTGTCATATGAGCAATATATTGACGATCAGCTGGAAAAGGAGTTTTATCATGCCTTTTGAAATAGTACGAAATGATATTGTGAATATGCATGTGGATGCAGTGGTTAACACTGCAAATCCAAAACCCATCGTAGGCTCTGGCATTGACAGCGGAATACACAAAAAAGCCGGGTCAAGGTTGCTTGAAGCCCGGGAAAAAATCGGACGCATTGATTTTGGAGATGCAGTTGTTACGCCAGGGTTTGGCATGGATGCAAGATATATTATTCATACAGTAGGTCCTGTCTGGAGAGGTGGTAGCCATGGAGAGAAAAATATCCTGTCCTCATGCTACCGCAGGTCTTTAGAATTGGCCAGAGAGTGCGAATGTGAATCTGTTGCATTCCCATTGATAGCAACAGGTAATTATGGATTTCCAAAACCTTTGGCACTGCAGATTGCCATAAATGAAATCAGCACATTCCTTATGGATAATGAAATGCAGGTTTATCTGGTTGTATTTGAAAAAGAAGCTTTTGCATTGTCAGAAAAACTGTTTAAGTCTGTCAGCAGCTATATTGATGAAAACTATATTCGCAGCAAAACTTTTGATGAATATGGCATGGCAGAATTTAATTCTCAGGCTCAGACAAGAAGGGCTCGAGAGGCTGTTTGCTTACTGCAATCAGTGGAAATGTGTGCCAATATACCTGACGGGATGGCAGAGTCAATGGGCTCTAATGACTTGGGAGAGCTGCTTGAAAGCCTGGATGCAGGATTTTCCGAAACACTTCTGCAGCTCATCGACCGTACAGGCAAAAAAGACTCTGAAATTTACAAAAAAGCCAATGTGGACAGGAAACTGTTTTCCAAAATCAGAAACAATATGAATTACAAACCGTCTAAAACAACAGCACTGGCTTTTGCGTTTGCTCTGGAGCTGAACATTGATGAAGCGAAAGATTTTATCGGTAGAGCGGGCTTTGCACTCTCTCATAGCAGTAAATTTGATGTTATTGTTGAATATTTTTTGGTAAACAGAAACTACGATATTTTTGAGCTTAATGAAGTTCTGTTTGCTTTTGATCAGCCGCTTATAGGCGCATAAAATGTCGCATGGCATGCGACCATTCATCCTCCATATTTCTTTATAATGGTCATACAATAAAGAAACAGGAGGATTTTATTATGATTGAACTTGTATTTATTTTAGATCGCAGCGGTTCCATGTCGGGACTGGAAAAAGACACTATCGGAGGCTTTAACTCAATGCTTGAAAAACAGTGTAGAGAGCCGGGAGAGGCTGTAGTTTCAACGGTGCTGTTTGATAATGTATCAGAAGTTATTCATGACCGCATTGCTATTTCTAAAGTGCCGGAGCTTACTGACAGAGAATATTATGTTCGCGGCTGTACAGCGCTTTTAGATGCTGTTGGAGGAGCAATCCATCATATAGGTAATGTACACAAATACGCTCGCAAAGAAGATGTGCCGGAGAAAACACTTTTTGTCATTACTACAGATGGTATGGAAAATGCCAGCAGATATTACAGCTATGACAGAGTTCGTCACATGATAGAGCGCCAGAAAAAACGGTACGGCTGGGAATTTATTTTTCTTGGTGCCAACATTGATGCGGCAACAGAAGCCGGAAAATTTGGAATTGATGAAGCTATGGCCGCAAATTATCATTGTGATGAAATCGGCACAGCGCTCAATTATGAGGTTATCAGTGAGGCAATTACAAGTGTGAGAACATGTAAAGCTCCACTGTCTGGCAGCTGGAAAAGAAAAATTGATAAAGACTATAGAGAAAGGAGAAAAAAGTAATGATTGGAGCAATTCTGGGAGATATTATAGGCAGCCCTTATGAATTTGACCGTGGAGGCAAAAGCAAGGAATTTCCTTTGTTCTCTGTAGAATCCACATACACAGATGATACGGTAATGACTCTTGCTGTGGCAATGGCTTTTATTGATGAACAGCCTGATGCTTCGGATGAAGATATTTTGAGAGCCCTTGCATATCGAATGCGTCAATTCGGAAATATGTACCCTGACGCCGGATATGGAGGTATGTTTTATAAGTGGCTTCAAAATCCGGGATGCAAGGCCTACAACAGTTTGGGCAACGGTTCTGCAATGAGAGTCTCTTCGGTGGCATGGCTGTATGATGATATAGAAGCCGTAAGACATGGGGCAAGGCTTTCTGCAGAAGTCACACACAATCATCCGGAGGGAATCAAAGGAGCTGAAGCAACTGCAAGTGCTATATTTATGGCTAGAAAAGGATATAGTAAAGCAGAAATCAAAGAATATATAGAGCATGAATTCAGATATACACTGAACCGTACCTGTGATGAAATCAGACCTGATTATCATCATGTAGAAACCTGCATGGAAACAGTGCCGGAGGCTGTTACGGCTTTTCTGGAGGGAAACAGTTTCGAGGATGTTATCCGCACCGCAGTATCTCTTGGCGGCGATTGTGATACGCTGACGGCTATTGCCGGCAGTATTGCAGAGGGCTTTTATGGCGTCCCTGACGAATTGAGGAAAGAATGCTGCAATCGGCTGCCGGAACCGCTGCTTGAGGTACTCGGGATATTTGAAGAATACATTGACAGAAGGACATCAATGAAGTAAATGAATTGCCTGCATTTCGATTGAGTTATGCTGCTCAACAGGAGAAAGAATATAATTAACATGACTAAGGTATGCATTTTATTACTTCTTACAAAAAATGCTTGACTTAAAGTTAACTTCAGGTGTTAATATGTAATTGTATTAGCAGATAATTACGCAAATGTAAAGGAGAATGGTAGGAAATGAGCAGAAAAATATTAGTTGCATATTTCAGTGCAAGCGGAGTGACTAAAAAAGCTGCTGAAAAACTGGCGATTGCAGCTGACGGAGATTTGTTTGAAATAGAGCCGGAAATAACATACACGAGTGCAGATCTCAACTGGATGGACAAAAAATCAAGAAGCAGTATCGAGATGAAGGACAAGTCCTTGCGGCCTGCAATTGTCAGGAAGCCGTTGGATTTATCTGAATACGACAGAATATTTGTAGGCTTCCCTATATGGTGGTATGTTGCGCCAACAATAATAAATACATTTCTGGAAAGT
Organism: Anaerovoracaceae bacterium; assembly: GCA_963590215.1. Lineage (GTDB taxonomy): Bacteria > Bacillota > Clostridia > Peptostreptococcales > Anaerovoracaceae > UMGS973. The sequence goes on from CAVAON010000120.1 coordinate 4,130, forward strand.
TACGATTTCTCAGGAAAGAAAATAATTCTGTTTGCAACCTCCGGCGGTAGTGGCTTTGGCAATACTGTAAGAGAGCTTCAAGCATCAGCTCCGGGAGCACAGATTGTTGAAGGTAAAGTTTTGAACAGAGCTTCTGAAGAGGAGCTGCAGGAGCTGATTGGGAAAGCCTAAGGAAAAAGGGAGGATTGTAGTATGATATATAAAGAATTTCAGGATTTGAAATTATCTGCACTTGGAATGGGAACTATGAGACTTCCCATATTAGATGGGGATGATAGCAAAATTGATGCAGATGCTGCAAGAGAAATGATAGGACTGTGTATGAAGTCTGGCATCAATTATTATGATACTGCTTATGGATATCATGGAGAAAATTCCGAAACAGTTATGGGACAGCTGCTTCACGAGTATGATAGAAGTAGCTTTTATCTGGCGTCAAAATTTCCAGGATATGATCTTTCGAATATGCCTAAAGTCAAAGAAATTTTCGAAGAGCAGCTCAAAAAATGCAATGTAGAATATTTTGATTTCTATTTGTTCCACAATGTGTGTGAAATGAATATTGACGAATATCTTAATCCGGAATACGGTATCTTTGATTATTTGATTGAGCAGAAGAAAAACGGCAGGATCAGGCATTTGGGATTTTCGACACATGGAGATATAGACTGCATTACAAGATTTCTTGAAGCATATGGGAAGGATATGGAATTTGGGCAGCTTGAACTGAACTATTTTGATTACAGCTTTCAGAATGCTAAAGACAAGGTTGAGCTCCTTCGCAAATGGAGCATTCCTGTGTGGGTAATGGAACCAGTAAGAGGCGGTCAGCTTGCTGAACTTTCACCTGAAGCATCAGCCTTGTTAAAACAGGCAAGACCAGATGAAGATGTGCCTGCATGGGCCTTTAGATTTCTTCAGTCAATACCGGGTGTGACTGTTACTTTGTCTGGAATGTCAAATATGCAGCAGCTCAAAGCAAATATAGATACATACAATCAGAACAAGCCGCTAAATGCAGATGAGATGAAGCTGATACTCGATATAGCTGATGAAATGATAAGAAAAACTGCTGTACCATGCACAGCTTGTCACTATTGTGTATCTAAGTGTCCAAAGGAGCTTGACATACCGTTTCTCTTAAAACAGTACAACGAGGCAATGGTTGCCGGTGCAGGAGAATTTATTGCGCCGATGGCACTGTCATCATTAGCGGCAGACAAGCAGCCTGAATGCTGCATCGGATGTCGTGGCTGTGAAAAAGTCTGTCCTCAATCTATAAAGATTTCTGAGGAACTCAAAAAATTTG
>CAVAON010000121.1:0-5352 GCA_963590215.1 Anaerovoracaceae bacterium
CGATCATACTCTGCGGAAACATTGGAAGTGGATTGTCAGGAAGTACGGGCACTTACTACGCACAATATATATTGGGAGATATCGGTATGCAGTCTGTCCTTTCACTTGGTTCACTGGGAGTGGTATTTGGCCTGGTATTAGTTCCGGTTTTTTCAAAAAAATTTGGATTGATTAAAGTTATTAAAGCAACAACCGTTATTGGTTTGATTGGGTATGCGCTCCGATTATTAAATCCGACCAGCGTAGGAATCACATTTTTGTCTACCTTGCTTGGGGGATTTGGATTTACGATTATATTTTCTTTTACAACAGCGATTGTTGTAGACTGTATTGATTATGGAGAGTGGAAAACCGGAGTGCGCCGCGAGGGAATTCTTGCATGCGCACAGAGTGTAACGGCTAAAATAGGAACAGCGATCGGGGCAGGACTTGTAGGTATTTTGATGGGTATGGCTGGTTATCAGGGAACGCTCAGCGTCCAGCCGGATAGCGCCAATACGATGATTATTGCATTGTCCGCAGTTGTTCCGGCAGGATTTTGCCTGATACAGTTGATATTACTTCATTTTTATGATCTTGATCAGAAGATTGATGGAATCCGCGCAGACCTGGCAGAGAAAAATCAGTAGAAAAGAGAAAGAAAATGATCCGGAATAAAATTTTATTGTGGGACAAAGAAGAATACCAGTATGCAGCTGGTTTTGGGTTTATTCCATTTTTGATGTCCTATATTCATGAAGATACCCAAAAAGACAGAACCTGTGTGGTTGTAGTTCCTGGTGGAGGATATTGCGTTGTCTCGCCCTCTGAAGGAGAAATTGTTGCAAAAAAATTTTATGAGATGGGATGTAATGTGTTTGTATGCACATATACAACAAATCTTTTGATGAATACACCACTCAAAGATCAGCCAATGAAGGATTTATCCAGGGCAATCCGTTATATCCGGCAACATGCCGGGGAGTACCGGATTCATCCTCAGAAAATGATAGTCTGTGGATTTTCAGCGGGAGCCCATTTGTGTGGAAGTGTCTGCGTGCATTATGAAGATATTGTGGACGAAAAGTTTGGAGGAATATCAAATCGGCCAGATGCGGCAATTCTGTCTTATCCGGTTATTACATCAGGAATATATGCACACCGGGATTCCTTTCATGCGTTGCTTGGCACGGATCCGACACAGGAAGAACTTGACTATATGTCATTGGAAAAACATGTGACGAAAAATATGCCGCCATGCTTTATCTGGCAGACAGCAACAGACGAACTGGTGCCGGTTGAGAATAGCTTCTTATTTGCGGAAGCATGCAGGAATATGGAAGTTCCATTTGCATATCATCTTTTTTCAGAAGGACCACACGGAATGTCCCTTGGCAATTCCGACTGGGCGGAGAGAAACTATGGCGAGGCATATACAATGGAACAGATTCTGGCGATTACTGCATACTTTAGGGAAAATCAGATCCCAGTTCCAGAACAGCTGAAGTTATTGGCGGAAGTGGTAGCCCCGACGGGAACAGAAGGTTCTGCAGAGGAGCTGGAAAAAGAATATGAAGGAATGAAAGAATCCAACGAGAAACATGGCTTCAGAGTATAAAAATGCTTTAACCAGTTGAAAGGAATAAGGTGAAAAATGATTCGGATCAGTGATGATAAAATACAGGAATATGAAATAAAACATTCAGAAATTGTAAGGAAAACAGCCGCAGAATGTACGGTTTTATTAAAAAAAGACGGGACATTTCCGCTTGGAAAACCATGTGACATTGCTCTTTATGGAAATGGGGCACGGCACACAATAAAAGGGGGAACCGGATCCGGAGATGTAAATATTCGTCAGTTTTTTAATATAGAAGAGGCTATGACCAGAGCCGGATTTCATATTACATCAAAAGAATGGCTTGATGGATATGATAAAGTTATGTATGAGGCAAAAAAAGCTTTTTATGGCGCTTTGAAAGAGCAGGCAAAAATAGCAGGGATACCGGTTACAATGCTTGCGATTGGTAAGGTCGTTCCGGAGCCTGATTATGAACTGAAAGTAAATGCCAGCGGTACAACTGCGATTTACTGCCTTGCCAGAAACTCAGGGGAAGGTGGAGACCGCGTGGCGGCCAAGGGAGACATCAGGCTGACGGAGACAGAAATCAGGGATATTCTGGAAATGAATGAGAAATATGAAAAATTCATGTTAGTACTCAACACCGGGGGAATGGTAGATCTCACACCTGTGAAGGAAGTAAAAAATATTTTAATACTGGGGCAGCTTGGAACACCGACATCTGATATTTTGGCAGATCTTATTTTGGGAAAAAGCTATCCGTCCGGGAAACTGACGATGACCTGGGCAGACATTGACCTGTATCCTTCAACAAAAAATTTTGGTGACATGGATGATACTCTATATAATGAGGGGATTTATGTTGGATACCGTTATTTTGACAAGGCGAATGTTCCTGTATTATATCCGTTTGGTTATGGATTGTCTTACACAGATTTTGAAATTAAGAGGAAAGAAATTCGGGTACAGGGGAGAACAGCAGCTGTGAATTGCCTGATCAGAAATACCGGTTCTTATGCAGGCAAGGAGAGTATTCAGGTTTATATTTCAAAGCCTGAGAAGAAATGGGAGATGCCGGTGAAAGAACTGGCAGCGTTTGGAAAAACGAAGGAGTTATTGCCGGGGGAAGAAGTAAATCTGAGTATTACATTTGATCTTGAATGCATGAAATCTTATGACGAAGCAGCTGCGGCTTATGTAATTCCGGCGGGGGAATATGAAGTCCTGGCAGGTGTAAACAGTTCCTGCGCAGAAGTAATAGGCAGGTTGGTTATTTCAGAAGAGATTGTGACGGATGAGCTGAAAAATATCTGTATAAACAGGGAAGACACTGACAGGCTGGAGGAAATTCAGGTCAAAACAAATGCCAGGGCAGAAAATACAGAAAAGGTTGACATTATTTATATTGAAAAATCAGTGTTTGACAGCTATAAGCCAATTTACAGGAAACGAAAGAATTACATCACGGATAAACAGGAGAAGATAGACTGGGCTGAAGTAAAAGCAGGAAGAAAATCTGTAGAAGAATTTGCAGCTGGATTGGACAATCAGGAACTTGCTTATATCTGTTGTGGCTCAAATGTAGATCTGACAGATATGGGAAGTATTATCGGGGCTTCCTCTGTGAAGGTTGCCGGTGCGGCAGGTGAATCTACAAGAAAACTGATAGAATCGCATCACCTGGACAGTATTGTGCTCTGTGACGGTCCGGCAGGTGTGAGAGTTACGCCGGTATATACACTCGAGGATGAGAAGGTGAAATCTCTCGGAATGTCTTTTGGAGAGGAAATGATGGAATTCCTTGATCAAGAAGACATCGAGCAGATGAAACAGATGATGCAGATTAAAAATCAGAAGGATGAAAGAGAAGAACAAAAATATTATCAGTATTGTACTGCAATTCCGATCGGCACAGATATTGCACAGTCGTTCAACACAGCACTTGCAGCAGAATATGGTGATATTGTCGGGGAAGAGATGGAAATGTTTGGAATCCAGCTCTGGCTTGCACCGGCATTAAATATTATGAGATCACCTCTCTGCGGACGTAACTTTGAATATTATTCAGAGGATCCGGTAGTCGGTGGGGAGATGGCAGCAGCAATAGCCATAAGTGTTCAGAAGCATAAGAATTGTGGAGTGACGATAAAGCATTTTGCATGTAATAATCAGGAAACAAACCGGTATGGATCAGACAGTATTGTTTCAGAGAGGGCATTACGGGAAATTTATCTGAAAGGGTTTGAAATCTGTGTCAAAAAAGCATCACCAAAAGCGGTCATGTCTTCTTATAATCTGATCAATGGGGAGCACAGTGCAAACAATCAGGACATTTTAAGCGATGTGCTGCGTGATGAATGGGGATTTAAGGGTATTGTGATGACAGACTGGTTTACATCAACAAACATGATGAATACTCCGGGAGGAAAACACCAGAATGCATCTGCCGCCGGTTGCATTAAGGCAGGAAATAACCTGATTATGCCTGGGCTTGCAACGGATTTAGATGATATAAACCATGCGTTAACAGATAAAGATCATCCATATGCGATAACACGTTATGATCTAATGGATGCTGCAATACCTGTGCTTTATACGATCTTGGAAAATAGCAGATAGTTGTTTTAAATTAAGAGGAAAGCGAGACAGAAAGCAAATGAGCGAGAAAATAGAGAAGCTGTTAGCCGGAAAGGGCGAAAATTATATTTTCCCATTTTTCTGGCAGCACGGGGAAACCGAAGAGGTACTCCGCAAATACATGGATGTGATCGATAAAAGCAACATCGGTGCCGTGTGTGTCGAGAGCCGTCCACACCCGGATTTCTGCGGGGAGAAATGGTGGCAGGACATGGATGTCATCTTAGACGAGGCGAAAAAGCGGAACATGAAAGTCTGGATTTTAGATGACAGCCATTTCCCAACCGGTTTTGCCAACGGAGCAGTTGATAAGGAAGCGAATGACATGCACAGGCAGAGCATCTGCTGCAGAGTGCAGGATGTGACAGGCGGGGAGACCGTGACGGTCACCGAAGAACAGTTGAAGCATCCGGATCCGTTCCAGAAGACTATGGTGGAAAATTTTGTCATGCAGGGAGAGATTCCGGTATTTGACGATGACGAGCTGCTTGGTATCTATGCTGTGCGTGTGGATGAGGGAAAAAACGGATTTACCGATCCGGCATACCGCATCGACCTCACACCGGGGCAGGAAGCAGAGTGTGAACATGAGGCAGAGGCAAAAGCAGGAGAGTTAGTCTGGGAAGCACCGGAAGGAAACTGGAAGATTTATACCTTACACCTCTCCAGAAATTTCGGTTATCACCGTTCTTACATCAATATGATGAATGCGAAATCCTGCCGGATTTTACTGGATGCGGTATATGAACCGCATTATGCACATTATAAAGAGCTGTTCGGCAACACGATCGCAGGATTCTTCTCCGATGAACCGGAGACCGGAAACGGACATATCTATGAGATCGAGGATAAATTCGGCACGATGGTGGATTTCCCGTGGAGCTCCGATCTGTTCGGTGTGCTCTCCGAAGAGATGGGAGAGGAAAACTTCTGGAAACTGCCACTTCTGTGGGAGAACGGTGCGGATGCCGATCTGACTGCAAAAGTGCGTTATACTTATATGGATGCAGTGACAAGGCTGATCCAGAAGAATTTCTCCGAGCAGGTCGGAGGCTGGTGCAGGGAGCACGGTGTGGAATATATTGGGCATCTGATCGAGGATGACGACCATCATTCGAGGCTGGGAAGCTCCTTAGGACACTATTTCCGTGGAC
>CAVAON010000122.1:0-5346 GCA_963590215.1 Anaerovoracaceae bacterium
GCACTATACATTCCTCGATGTGGCTTTTCTTTTTGCGCTGCTTGAGAATGTCACTCCTCTATCATTTTTTAATTACAGCTCAAAAGTTTCATCATTTTCTTCTTCGGATTCAATCGGCCCTGCTTCATCAGGACTTTTTTCATCCATATTGAGAAGAGAATTTAATTCAGCCAATCTGTTAAGTTTCTCTGCCAGCTCATCTTCTTGAGCAAAAGGTTTTTCCACTTCAATCTTTGCGGTTTCAAGCTGCTGTTTAACTGCTTCAATTCTTACCTGAGAATCTGAAAGCTGTTTTGGCATTGATTCTAACGTATGATTGATACGCAGGATATTTCCAAGCGGATCTGTGCCAAGTGAAAGCTTGTGTGAAAGCTGTCCTTTCAGCCTCATTTCAAATTCTTTATTGAAAGTATCAAAGGTTACCGACATCTTAAAGCCTGCATATTCGCCAATAGTTACATACCCATCTGTTGCCTTTACTGCCTTGCACATTTTCACAATAGCAGTTCCGGCATCTTTCTTATCAGTATAAATAGTGCTACCGACTTTCATTTCAAAACTTTCTTTTTCTACAGGGAAGTTTTCTTTTGCTGTCTGAATATCTGCTTGAAGTCCTGTAATACGCTCGTTTAATTTCTCTATCTGCTGAGGATATTGTCTTGTTATATTATCTTCAAGCTTATACTTCTGACTTGTATGGTTAGCTTTCATAAGTTTAAGCTTTGAAACCTGAATATCAAGATCCATTTTTTCCTTAATATATGGATTTCCTGTTGCAAGAGCCTTTACTTCTGCATAGGTAAGAGCTGTTTCATCTACATCTTCACAGGACCGTACAGGAGATTTACTTGTCATAATCTGACTTATAAACTTCTGCTTGTTTTCGATTATCTGCCATGAATAGCTGTCAAAAGTGCCTTCTGTTACATAACGGAAAATCTTAACTTTAGGATTGGTATTTCCCTGACGCAAGATACGACCTTCTTGTTGTTCTATGTCAGATGGTCTCCACGGAACATCAAGATGATGAAGTGCAATAAGCCTATCCTGCACATTCGTACCTGCTCCCATCTTCTGTGTTGAGCCAAGTAAAAAACGAACCTGCCCATTTCTTACTTTACTGAACAGTTCCGCTTTCTTTGTTTCCGTATTTGCAGAATGTATAAAGGCTATTTCTTCTTCCGGCACTCCCTTTTCAATCAGCTTATTTCGCATATCATCATAAACATTAAATGACCCATCCCCTTTAGGAGTTGATAAATCGCAGAATATAAGCTGTGTTGATTTCTGCTCTTTTGTTTCTTCCCATATATCAAAGGCTTTGGATACGCAGCTGTTGACTTTGGAATTTTCATTATCAGGCAGCATATCGTTTATAAGCCTCTGGTCTAAAGCAAGCTTACGCCCGTCATTTGTGATTTTCAGCATATTATCCTTATCAGGCGAAACTTTTCTGTTACGCACAGCTTCTGCCCTTTCTGCAAGTGAAGCTACCATATCTTTCTGATAATCACTCGGTTTTAGCACCACATTTTCATACTCTGCTTCCGGCACAGGAAGATTAAGCATATCTGCTGTCTGAATATCTGCAGCTTCCTTAAATAGAGAAATAAGTTCAGGCAGATTAAAGAATTTTGAAAATCTTGTTTTTGCCCTGTAGCCTGTTCCCTCTGGAGCAAGCTCTATACCTGTTTCTGTTTCACCAAATGCAGCTGCCCAGCTGTCAAAATGTAATAATTTAAGCCTTTCGAGAGTATCATACTGCAGGTATCTCATGTTAGTATAAAGCTCTGTCATACTGTTTGAAATTGGAGTACCAGTTGCAAATGTTACTCCTACTCCTCCTGTAAGCTCATCAAGATACAGGCATTTAGCAAACATATCAGAAGATTTCTTTGCCTCCGTTTGTGCTATTCCTCCCACATTTCGCATTTTGGTATAAAGATATAGATTCTTGTAGTTATGGCTTTCATCTACAAACAGTCTGTCAACACCAAGCTGCTCAAATGTTACAACATTATCTTTAGTGGAATTGTCATTAAGTTTTTCAAGCTTAGTAGTAAGTGCTTTCTTTGACTTTTCCATCTGCTTTATTGTATAACCTTCTCCACGAGCAGCTTTAGCTTCTATTATGGCAAATTCTAATTCTTCAACCTGTTTTGCAATAACATTTATCTGTCGTTCAAGCGATAGAGGCACTTTTTCAAACTGGCTGTGTCCGATGATAACTGCATCATAATCTCCTGTTGCGATTCTTGAACAGAATTTTTTACGATTTGCAGGCTCAAAATCTTTCTTTGTAGCTGCAAGTATATTAGCACCCGGATAAAGCCTCAGAAAATCAGTTGCCCACTGCTCTGTTAAATGATTAGGGACAACAAAGAGGCTTTTTTGACATAAGCCAAGACGTTTGCTTTCCATTGCTGCTGCTGCCATCTCAAAAGTTTTTCCTGCTCCCACGCAATGTGCAAGCAGTGTGTTATTTCCATACAGGATATGAGCTACAGCATTTTTCTGATGCGGTTTTAATTCAATATCTGGTGTCATTCCCGGAAAACTCAAATGAGAACCATCATATTCTCTCGGTCTTGCAGAATTGAAAATCCTGTTATACTTCTCTACAAGAACATTTCTTCTCTCCGGATCACGGAAAATCCAATCTTTGAAAGCTTCTTTTATGGCTTCCTGCTTTTGTGCTACAATAGTGGTTTCTTTCTTGTTAAGAACTCTTTTTTCCTTGCCATCTTCAACTATAGTATCATAAACTCTGCTGTCTTTTAAGTTTAACGAATCTTCTAAAAGAGTATAAGCATTTCTTCTGTTTGTACCATATGTCATATTAACAAGCGGATTATTAAAATCGGCATTCTTACCTTTTACGTTCCACTCTCCTGTAGCAGGTGAAAACCTTACTTTTATAGCATCTCTAAGCAGATACCACGGTGTTTCAAAGGTTTCACTTATGAAGTCGTTAATATATTCAGGTTCAATCCACGTTGCACCAAGTCTTACTTCAATTTCACTTGCATCAAGTTTTTTCGGCTGAACTCTCTTTAATGCTTCAGCATTGATTCTGTATTCAGGATTGCTGTCCGCATAAGTTTCCGCAATCTGCAGTTTTTCAAGAACATTTCCGCTTAAGTATTCATCAGCAGTTTCCCATTTATCTGTAAGAGGATTCTTGAAAATAATTCCCGAAAGCTCTTCAATTATTGTATCCTCAGATTTACCTGAAAGCTGTGCCATATAGTCAATATCAACTTTTGCTTTCTCTGAAAGAGATACCGCAAGTGCTTCACTTGAAGTATCAACACTTGTTACCACTACAGCTTTCTTAATGGTACGTTTTGTGAACATATCAGCTTTGCCGATAAATTCGCCATTGCTGTCTATCTTTTCAAGAGAGCATAACAGACAGTAGCTGTTGTCCTGATTGAAAGCTCTCTTATTGGCACTTGAATTTATTAGACCGTACTTTTTAGAAAAAGCATCATATATATCGTTTAACTCCTTCTGCTTTTCACTTATTGCTTCTTCAGGATATTCTTCCATCTGATAATCTATAAGTTCTTTAGTGCAGTTTCTAAGTGCAATCATGCCCTTAATTCTGTTCTGCACAGTTTCAGATTCATATACAGGCTTCATAATGGAATTTTCACGATAATATACTGTATCATCAACGACAGCATAGCTGTAGTTTCTAACATCAGGGTCTGCAGGAATTGCATCAAGAGTAGTTTCCTCTAAAAGTTCATCATCTACATCTATTGCATCTTCAATCTCACCCTCTATGAAATTTATTGCTTCACTAAGCTGCTCTTCAAATGGTCTTGTCGTATCAGGTATGCAGGCACTTTCCATACCATAAGGACCACTAACCATTTCCATTTTCCCAACTATCATTTCCGGGTGGGAAGCAAAATAGCCATTCATTGCAATGCCGTTATCGTCTTCTGAAAGGTGAACCCAGTCAGGTTCTAAATCCACTATACGATCCCTTTTTTTAAGGAATAATATATCAGAAGTAACATCTGTTCCTGCATTTGCCTTAAAAGCTGTGTTTGGAAGTCTTACAGCACCTAAAAGCTCTGCCCTTTGTGCTATATACTTTCTTACCATAGGATTTTTCTTATCCATTGTACCTTTGCTTGTAACAAAGGCAATTACTCCTCCGGGTCTTACTTTATCTAAAGCTTTGGCAAAGAAGTAATCGTGAATAAGGAAATTATGCTTGTCATATTTTTTATCTGTCACCTTATATTGTCCAAAAGGCACATTCCCTATTGCAACATCAAAGAAATCATTTGGATAATCGGTTTTTTCAAATCCTTTAATCTGGATATTAGCATTTGGATAAAGCTGCTTTGCAATCCTTCCCGATATACTATCAAGCTCTACTCCGTAAAGCCTACTGTTTTGCAGGTTTTCAGGAAGCATTCCAAAGAAATTACCAACACCCATTGCAGGCTCTAAAATATTACCGCCCTCAAATCCCATATTTCCTAAAGCTTCATATATGCTGCGGATAATTGCAGGACTTGTGTAGTGAGCATTTAATGTGCTTTCTCTGGCAGAGCTGTACTCCTGTTCTGATAATAATTCTTTCAGCTGTCTATATTCTTCGGTCCAAGAGCTTTTAGTTTCATCAAAGGCATCGGAAAGTCCGCCCCAGCCAACATATTCAGATAAAATCATCTGTTCCTGCGGTGTTGCAGAGCGTTCTTCACTTTCAATCTGATTAAGTGTTCGTATTGCCAATATGTTTTTGTGGAATTTTTCTTTAGCTGTGCCAACACCTAAATCATCATCTGTAATATGAAAGTTTTCTGCTGTTATAACAGGTTCCTTTATTTCCGGTTCTTCTTCAAGATATTCACCAAGACCAGCTTCCTGTATGGCTTTCACATAATCGTCAGCTAAAATGGTATCAGGTGTAACAACAGCTAAAATCTTTTCTTCACTGTCATCTTCAAAAGAGTAAGAAGGACTTATGCTGCGAGAAGTAACATAAAACTTCTCAACATTTCCGCCATACTCTCTTATTGCTTTCTGAAACTGCTCAAGCTGCTTAACTGTGAAAACATTTTGCGTAACCCAATAGATTTCATTACCATTTACAGCATTAACCTGTTTATACCGCATACCCTCTGGTATAAGTTTTTCAAATTCATCGCTGTTAAAGATAATTTCCGGTTCTTCGTTATCTGCTGTTTCTTCTGTTTTAGCTGTTGTAACTGGCTCTTCTTCTACCTCATTTACAGGCTCAGGAGCTTTCATCTTTTCTATAACAATGTCATAAGGCAGTCCGTTTTCTTCTGCCGGATATACTGTCTTTGTTTCAGAGTT
>CAVAON010000123.1:0-5311 GCA_963590215.1 Anaerovoracaceae bacterium
GGATTTGAACAAGGTGAAGCTTCCAAAGCTTTTGAGATGGCGAGGGCAATGAGGGTGGATAATGAGCCTGTGGATAAGATTGCAAGATATACAGGACTGCCTAAAGAAAAAATACAGATGCTGTAATCAAAATAAATAATTTGAATAACGTAGGCGGCCAGGGGTCGCCTTGTTGCATTTTAATATATTTCTTGAGTTCACAGGGGGCGAATAGTATAATAGATAAGGCGGTAGCAAAGGAGTATAAGGCTTGCTGCTGTAACTGGAGGATTGCATGAAAAAGAATTATACAATACATATTTTCGCCTTATTGACGATACTTATATGGGGATCAGCATTTCCTTTCACAAGGATTATTAATGGGCAGTTTTCATCATATACACTTGCCTGCGTAAGGTGTGTTGTACCGGCAGTATTGCTTTTACTTCTGGGCAAAACCTTCGCACTGAAAAAACCATTTTGCAAGAGAGATATTCTTTGGTTCATACTCACAGGTGCAGGCGCATACTCTGCTAATTCCGTATTTTTTAACCTCGGACTTGAAAGCCTGACATCCTCTACAGCATCTATGGTTACATCCATAGCGCCGATTCTTACAGCAATTGGAGTATGGAAAATATATAACGAAAAAATCAGACCCGTGGGTTGGATATGTATAGCAGCTGCATTTGCAGGAGTAAGTGTTCTCCTTCTTTGGCAGGGAGGGCTGTCTGGAGGAATAGGTATCCTGTGGGAAGCTTTATATGCAATAGTGTTTGCCTCATACAACATCATATGCCGCAAGCTCGGTGATAAAGGATATTCTCCTATGGATATAGTGACTTGGAGTGCTGTTTTCGGAGCTATTGAAATGCTTGTGTTTGTACCGGATACAATAGCAGATTTTTCTGCAGCAACACTTCCTGCTGTTTTAGCGGTGCTTTACGTAGGCCTGTTTCCGGCATGCTTTGCATATATATTCTGGAATCGTGCCCTTGACATGGCGGAGAATACAAGCACAGTAAGCAACTGGCTTTTTGTAATTCCGCTGGTGGCATCTGTACTTGGATTTGTTATGCTCAAAGAAATACCTGATGCAGGCACCATAATCGGAGGTATTATTATCATAGCCAGCGTGATTGTATTCAGTCTGAAAGGAGTAACAGGAGACAGATGATAAAAGACGGAATTTTGAATATAGATAAGCCTGCAGACTGGACAAGTCATGATGTCGTTAAGCTGCTCAGGCGAATTACGGGACAAAAAAGAATCGGGCATACGGGGACGCTGGATCCCATGGCCACAGGGGTACTTCCGGTGTGTTTTGGTCCTGCAACCAGGATTATGGAGTATCTTGACCTTGATTTCAAGAAATACAGATGCAGCCTCCGGCTGGGTATTGAAACAGATACACTTGATATATGGGGAGAAACATTAAAAAACAGCAGTTTCTCTGATGTTACAGAAGAAGATATACGCAAGGCTTTTGAAAGCTTTAAAGGGAATATAAGTCAGATTCCACCCAAATATTCAGCAATCAAGGTCGCGGGCAGGAAACTTTATGATTATGCGAGAGCAGGAGAAGAGGTTGAAATCAAACCCAGAGATGTATATATAGATGAGCTTGAAATTGGGAAAATAGATCTTGAATCAGGTGAGCTAACGTTTACAGTTACGTGCTCTAAAGGTACATATATCAGATCAATATGCAGAGATGCGGGAGCAGCTTTGGGCTGCGGCGCTGCCATGTCTGAGCTAAAAAGACTGGCAAGCGGTGTGTTTTCTGTAGATGATGCTGTGGAGCTTGAAACTCTTAGAGATGCGGCAGCAGAGGATATAGAGAAGCTGTTGTATCCTACAGACTATCCGCTGGTTCATTTCGGACAGGGCATAGTAGACAGGCACGGCGCCAAATGGTTTGTAAACGGCGGCTGGCTTGAACTTCGCAGAGTGGATATACAAAAGAGGCCGGGATTTGGATTTGAAGGGGAAAAGGATATAGAGGATAAAATCTCAATCAAGGATGTTTATCGCAGGATGTATAATATATATGATAATGAAAACAGAACTTTTTTGGGGACTGCATATTATGATGAAGAAAAAAACATGCTGGTTCCCGACAAAATATTTAAGAGGTAGCATTAATGAGAATATTCAACAGTTTGGAAGAAATCAAAGGAATAAGCCCTACAGCTGTTGCACTTGGTAATTTTGACGGAGTGCACAAAGGTCACCGCCACCTTATAACTGCTGCAGTTAAAAAAGCACAGGAACAAGGAATAAAAAGCGCAGTATTTACGTTTTCTAATCACCCCAGAAATCTTTTGGCAGGACGCACTATAGTTAAAAATATACTGTATAAAGGAGAAAAAGAAAGAATAATTGAAAGTCTTGGAGTAGATTATCTTTTTAATATAGAGTTCACATGGGACATATGCAATATGAAGCCGGAGGATTTCATAGAGGAGCTGCTGGTAGATAAATTCCGCATGAAATATGCCTTCTGCGGCTTTAACTACAGCTTTGGAGCCAGGGCAGAGGGGAATCCTGAGCTGCTTCGTAAAACAGGCAAAGAAAAGGGCTTTGAAGTTAATATGATGGAGCCTTTTGAAATAGGGGGCAATCTTGTCAGCAGCACATTTATACGCAGCCTCATAGAAACAGGGCAGGTTGATAAATGCCGCAAGTACATGGGTGAATATTATGAGATTAGCGGTGAGGTTGTGGTAGGCAACAAGCTGGGCAGAACCATAGGCTTTCCTACATCAAACCTTGTTATAGACGAGAGTATGGTGACGCCTCCAAACGGTGTATATATAACTTACTGCGTATACAACGGGAATAAATACCCGTCTGTTACAAATGTGGGGGTTAAACCTACAATAGGTGAGTACAAGAAAAACGTGGAGACTCACATATTTAACTTTAACAAGGAACTTTACGGCAAGGAAATACTGGTGCAGTTTATCCGGAAGACCAGAGATGAGAGGAAGTTCAAAAGCGTTGAGGAGCTGAGTAATCAGATAAAAAAGGACTGCGAAAAAGCAAAGGCATATCATAAGATAGAGGGTTGATGTCGAAAAAATGTGTTTTTAAGCGTCTCAAAAGCCCAGAAAAATGTGCGAAAACGGTGTTGAGAATTTAAGAAAAATGTGTTATGCCATAGTTATCACTTAAAAAGGATGGAGATGCTTTTGAAACGCAATGCAATTTCAGAATTGATTCGATGGAAGGACAGCCCCGAACGTAAGCCGATGGTACTCAAAGGAGCGAGGCAGGTCGGTAAGACTTGGCTGATGAAAGAGTTTGGGAGAAACTATTATGATAATTTCGTCTATTTCAACTTTGATGAAGAAGACGAGCTGAAGTCCATATTCGAGATAAATAAAAATCCCAGGCGTATCATCGAGCTGCTTTCTATGATTGGCAGCGAGAAGATTGAGCCGGAGAAAACCCTGATTATCTTCGATGAAATTCAGGAGTGCCCCGAAGCCCTGAATACCCTAAAATATTTCAAAGAGAAAACAAATGAATACCATGTAATTGCCGCAGGCAGTCTGCTTGGTAGGCTTTTGGCAAAGCCGAAGTCCTATCCTGTGGGAATGGTGAGTCTTTTGGACATCTATCCGCTGACCTTTGACGAGTTTCTGGAGGCTACCGATTCCGGTCTTTATACCTTTTATAAGAGTATCCGTAAAAATCAGTCTATTGAGGAGATTTTCCACAATCGTCTGCTGGAAGCCTACAACTGCTACCTTATCATTGGCGGTATGCCTGAATGTGTATCCTCATGGGTCAGGTACAAAGACCCTGTCAAGGTATCGCAGATTCAGCGAGAATTGATTGAAATCTACGAAAATGACTTTTCCAAGCACAACGGCAAGGTCAACAGCGGCCGCATTCTTATGGTATTCCGCAGCATTGTGGCACAGCTTGCAAAGCCGAATGAAAAGTTTATGTATGGTGCTATTCGTGAAGGCGGCAGAGCCAGAGATTTTGAAGAAGCGATTGAATGGTTGGTTTCAGCAGGTATGCTGAACCGTGTCTGTAATGTATCCAAGATGGAGCATCCGCTGCCTGCTTTTGACAAGCTGGATCAGTTCAAAGGTCCGCTGACTGAAAACTATGTTTTGCAGCAGCTTCATGGACAGTTCGAGGTAGGACCCCGGTACTACTCCGACAAAAACGGCGAGATTGACTTTGTGTTGCAAAGAGGTATGGAAATCATCCCCGTTGAAGTCAAGGGCGGCGAAGATAAATTAGCGCCTTCTTTCAAGAGGTATATCGCAGACCACAAACCGGAACACGCTTTGCGTTTCTCCAGGCGTGGCTATCGCAAAGACGGAGATTTCACCAACCTGCCCCTTTACCTTGCCCGGAAGACCAAAGAACTGTTGTAATCATTTTTTTGCTAATCATCGGAAACTCAATAACTGAAATATATGGTACTGTAAATTATCGTGTTGGCATGATTAAAATATGACACCTAAAGCGGCTGTAAATGTTAATATAAGACCTGACTTCCGTCGTTTTGCCCTAAAAAAGTACTCTGGGTACCAGTGCTACATCGGCAGAAGGCATCCAAACAGGTTATCAATTTCACGTTCGGATAGGTACAAGGCATCGAGATTAGTAAGTCCCGTTGCCTTCTTTATCTTCTCATTTACATCTCTGTTTCTTGATAGATTGATATATGTGTGATCATCTTTTTTCACAACCCTGAAATCACGTATAAAGGAGATAATATCATAAGTGCTTACTTCGTTTTTGAAGCATTTTATTTCTAATACCCTAAGCAGGAATAATGCCAGATAACATACAAGAAAATGTCCATATATAGTTTCTCTCTTTTGAACGTATACCGGCCTTGCATCCAGAAATGATTTTGTGACATGAAAAGATTCCTCGATTTTACACAGCCTATGATATGTATTGTAAATATCCGCAGGCGACATATCTGTTTCAGATGTCACAATCATATTGTATCCTGCAAACTTCATATCCTCATCAATTTTGGACTGATTCAGGCTGATACCAGCCTTTACTTTCTTGCCGTCTTTGTCGACAGTTTTTACAGAAATATATTTCGCACTGTCTCCAAGTTCTTCTCTGGGTACAGCCTTGCATGTAACATAAGAGGATGCCTTTTGAACTTCTTTCATAATCTCAGCCTTTTGCTTTGCCGCAAGGGAAGGATTGAAAGATACAACGCGTTTTTCTCTTACCGAGAAGGAGATGCTGCGTATTTCCCCGGTTTCGGGATCTGTTTCTTTAAAGCTGTATTTGAATGTATCTATACAGGTTTTGAGGCGGAATAAAAGTTTGCCGCTCT
>CAVAON010000124.1:0-5243 GCA_963590215.1 Anaerovoracaceae bacterium
GAAGGCTACAGACAGAGAAAAGAAATTTATTTAAAGAAATATAATGGCATTTTGATAGTGCTCGTGACACTGATTGCTTTTTTGCTTTTTGGTATTCTCTCAGTTTTTTCACCGTTTATCCATTTCTCTGTTCCGTCGGCAATTATGAGCGGGGCGATTTCGCTGGCGGAATATGCGTTTATTGAACAATTGTTTATTACGGGGAATAAATTATGAATTTTACAATCGCTTTTTTTGTGGGCAGTGCAACTTTTGTACTGATGATGGTTTTAAAAATTCCAATAAAACGTTTGACACGCTATCTGGCGGACAGAGCCGACTATGTTGACAGCGACGTTTTATATAAGCGTTATAATATTATACTTCAGATTCTTACTATGGCTCTGGCTTGCCTTATCTATATGCTTGTCCTAAGGTGGTTGGGAGACGATCACTTTAAACTGTGTTGTTCTTTGAAGGCCGGAGTCATTGCCATGGCATTATATGCGGTTTATGAACGATTTTTATAATAGGTGGATTTATGGAGATAAAAGAATATCTATCAGAGCTTGTAAGGGCGCAGTTAGAGGGTAGAAAGCCTTTGCCGCTTCCTGGAGGAATCACAACAGAACAGTTAATAGATATAGCAGGCAATAATCATATGGATTACCTTCTATTGGGAGCACTTGTCAAAGCAGATGGGCTTTCAGAGGACGATAAGGAAAAAGCTCGTGCGAGAGTAAAGAAAAGCGTGATTCGCACATTGACACAAATAATGGAATTGAAGCAGATAGAGCGACGATTTGAGGAGGAGCATGTAAAGAATCAGCCCATGAAGGGGGCACGGATGAAGTTTATCTACCCGGCTCCCGAAATGCGCGAAATGAGCGATATAGATATATTGATAGACTCTGAGAGCATGGGGCGTGCAAAAAAAGTTCTGACTGAAATGGGATATTGCTTAAAACAGTCTGTGAAGCACCATGACATTTATCATAAACCTCCGTTTATGGTGGTAGAAGCACATCGTGCTATGTATGACAAAACTGTGGATAATAATCAGTATAAGTATTTTTCGGGATTTACCAAGGCTGTTTTGCGTGAGGGAATGCAGTACACATATGATTTTACTACGGAAGATTTCTATGTGTATATGATGGCACATATGGCGAAACATTTTTATGCAATGGGATGCGGTATCCGCAATTTGGTGGACGTCTATATTTATTTGGAGAAATATGGGTCTGCAATGAATCGGCAGTATGTAAATGAGGAGTTAAAGAATTGCGGGATTCTGGAGTTTACGGAGCATATGGAGAGGCTGGCCTGTATATGGTTGAAAGGCGAAAGGGGAAGTCAGTTTTACGATGATTTATTCCTTTATATGTTAAACAGCGGAATTTACGGTAAGGATGAGAACGGAATCTGGAATAAGTTTTCTGATGAAAAGATGAAGGATCGTGAAGTCACGTTGAAGGAGTTAAAAAAGTGGTATTATTTTCCGCCTGTTTCATATATGTCGGAATATTATCCATGGCTGGAGGATTATCCGTATCTGCTGCCTGTTGCCTGGGGAATCAGAGCATATCGTGGGATTTTATTAAAAAAGGGTGTGCACAAGAGGGAAATGCTTCAGAATATTGAGCAGGAACAGATAAGAGTATATAAAAATATATATCAGAAAATGCAATTGCATTTTAAACGATAAGTGGCAAAAAGATGAACGTGATAAACTTTTTGAGATATAATCCGCAAAAGAGACTTACAGTTTATGCGTACTTACTCTCGGCAAAATATCGATTTCTGATAAAATTCGTCAAACCGAAGAAATTACAGAAAAAATGGGGAAAAGAAGGGTTAGAGTCTCCGGAAGACGAGGTTCTCTGGAAATATCGTTATGCGCAGAATGTTTCCATGGTTGTGGACAGAATATGCTCGAAGACTGCATGGGAAAGTAAGTGCCTTGTACGAGCTTTGACAGCTCAGCAGATTCTCAGAATGAAGGGCATTCAGTCCACACTTTATCTGGGATGTGGATATGATGCTGGGAAAATGGTAGCTCATGCCTGGCTCCGTGTCGGAAAAATGTATGTAACCGGCGGGGATGGGACAGGGTATTCGGTGGTGGATAAATTTTGCACGTGATGGAGAAAGAAAACTTTGAAGAAAGTAATGATTGCTACGTTTGTTTGGGCAGATAATTACGGAGCAATGCTCCAGGCCTACGCGTTGGAAAAGTTTTTACGGACTAATGGCTATGAGGCACAGCTTCTGAATTACAGAGACAAAACAATACTCCGACAATATAGATTGTTTAGAGGCAAAAGCAGTACAATTGTGAAGAGTATTAAGCTTGCCGTGTCATCATTAAGAAATCTGAGGATAAATTACAGAAGACGCAGAGCTTTTTTTGCTTTCCGAAAAGAAAAATTACATATGACAGACTCTTTTTGCTCAGCAGCAGAAGCTGAAAGCTTAGCGATTAATGCAGATGCCTTAATCTGCGGCAGCGATCAGATATGGAATCCTCAGATAACAAATGGGCTTGATGATATATATTCTCTTAACTTTGGAAATTGTGAAGCTAAAAGAATAGCATATGCAGCCAGTATAGGCATCAATGCAGAGAAGGTTGAAAATAAACACGAGTTTGCGAGTAAGTTAAAAAAACTTGATTATATCTCTGTCAGAGAAAAAGAAGGAAAGACTATCTTACAGGAAGTATTGAAGGATAGAAATATTGTTACAACCGTAGATCCTGTTTTCTTGTGTGATAGGAAAGCCTGGGAGCAGGATATACAGGGAGTAAAAGTTCCAAAAGAAAAATATATTTTAATCTATTTTTTGGATGAGGGACAAAGGGAATGTACGGAAATAGCTCGAGAACTGAGTATTATGACCGGGATGAGGATTATTCATTTTCGACCTCATTTAAAAGGACTGAAAAACTCAAAGTCGATGTACTCAAAGGATCCGTTTACATTTGCTGCATTAATTCAAAATGCAGAAGTTGTAGTAACTTCTTCCTTTCATGCCCTAGCGATGTCATTAATTTTTCACAGGGAATTTTGGTTGGTTCCACATAAGCAGACAGGAACCAGAACTTTAGAACTTTTGGAAATGGTTGGGTGTAAAGATAGAATTGTAGAGAATGTTTTACAATTTCGAAAACGCTATGGAATTGACAGACTGGACTTTGCAGAAATAGATAGAAGGCTGGAGGTAGAACGGGTTAAATCTGCAAAATGGCTGTTACATTGTCTGGAAAATCAGAGTTTTAGCCATGTATGCGGTAAACAGGAATGTACAGGATGTACGGCATGTATGCATGTATGTCCTCAAGGTGCAATTTATATGTATCAGGATGTAGAAGGGTTTTTCTATCCAAAAATCATCGAAGATAAATGTGTAAATTGTGGAAAATGTAAGGAGATACATGAAAAAATAGCATTGGGAATAGTAGGTGGTGTATGCAATAAGGTAAGCCAGCCTGAGGCCTATGCTGTGCGGATAAAAGATAAGGAAGTACAATATAAAAGTTCCTCGGGTGGAGTATTTACAGCATTGTCAGATGCAATATTGGATAAAGGAGGGGCTGTCGCATGCTCCGTATACGATTATTCTACTCATTGTGTTCGTTATGAATTAATCAGGGATAAAATCACGCGCCATAAAGCACTGGGATCTAAGTATATACAGAGTATTCCTGGAGATATTTTTACAAAATGTTGTGATTTTTTAAAAGATAATTCTGACAAACCACTTCTTTTCGTAGGTATGGGATGTCAGGCGGCAGCTTTTAGAAGTTTTTCGGATAAATTAGGATTCTCTCACAGGGTTTATATTGTTGATATTATCTGTTATGGCTCACCAAGCCCCGGAGTTTGGAAAGACTATGTAGAATATCTGGAGGGAAAATACAGAGGAAAGATTGAATATGTAAACTTTAAGGACAAGGAGAATGGATGGCTCAGACCAAAGGCCTATGCAACAATAGCAGGAAAAAAGGTTGGTTTGCAAAGTTATGTAAGCTTATTTTATCAAAATGTTATGTTGCGTCCTTCCTGCCATACTTGCCGTTATGCTACGTTAAATCGGACTGCGGATTTAACAATTGGCGACTTTTGGGGGATTGAAAAAGCCATGCCGGAGTTTTATGACAGGAACGGAAATTCATTGGTTCTTGTTTCGACACAGCAAGGTAGAATGCTATTAGAAATGGCTGGTGCTGATCTTGAAATGAGAAAATGTGTAATAGAGAAATGCATTCAGCCTGCATTAGAGCATCCTGCAAAGATATCTCCTTCGAGAGAAAGATTCTGGCAAGATTATAGAAAAGGAATCCGCTTCATATTAAAAAGGTATACAAAGTCTTCACTGCTTCGTAGAATTTATAAAAGCTCAAGAAAACCCACTGCCTTTAGGCGGTGGTGATCCCCGCGAGGTGCTGGGTTACAAGCCCAGTACCTCGTAAGGCACGTAGTGCCGCTTTTAGTAGAGCCGTAGCGAAGCGAATTGCGAATATCATTGACCACAGGATTTACCGTGGAACGTTATGAAAATGGTTGGCATAGTGAGGATTATGGTTGTTGTTGCAGAGCTGTAAGCTTAGAGAAAAGCTGTGTAACATACAGAAAAAGAGGAGTATTAAATGTGTGTAAACGAGTGACGATTATTGTTCCTTATTATAATTGCAGGGATTATGTGACAGCATTTTTAGAATCAGTGTTACATCAGTTATATTGTAATTTGGAATTGATTATGGTGGATGATGGATCGACTGATGGGACGTATAAGGTAGTTTGTGATTATCAAAAAACGCTTAATCAGCGGGAAATAGAGTTTATACACATTCAACAAAGTCATAAAGGCCAGGCAGCAGCTATCAATGAAGGACTAAAGTATTTTTGTGGCGAATACCTTATGTGGGCGGATGCGGATGATATATTGCTGCCAGACAATGTGAAGGCCAAAGTGGAATTTTTAGAAAATCATCCCGAGTGTGACTTTGTACTCACACAAGGAGTAAAGGTAAATGCCTATGAGCCTGATAAGGAATTGTGTATTTTGAAAAGAGTGCCACCATCGGGAGAGGACACATTGTTTGATGACTATATTCACGATAGAAACGGTGTGTACGGACCTGGGGTAGTATTGGTGCGCCGAGAGGCTTTTTTTAAGGTGAATCCACGGCAGAATATTTATGAAGGTACGGAGGGACAAAATATTCAATTAATGCTTCCTCTGGCATATTCTTGCAAATG
>CAVAON010000125.1:0-5051 GCA_963590215.1 Anaerovoracaceae bacterium
TGATTACACAAACGTAAAGAGTAACTCTTTTTATGTGGTTAATCAGTTTACATACCTTGAGAATGGTAATAATCGTCGCCCTGACGTCATTTTGTTTATCAATGGATTGCCGCTTGTTTTGATGGAATTAAAGAGTCCGGCTAAGGATGAGGTGGGAGCAGAGAATGCCTACCATCAGATCCGCAATTACATGCAGGATATTCCGTCCATCTTCTATTACAATGCAATCTGCGTGATCAGTGATCTGTCAACGAATAAAGCCGGAACTATTACTTCTGGGCTGGATCGTTTTATGGAGTGGAAGACAAAGGATGGCAGCTACGAAAATACAGCCTATGCTCAGTTCGATACCTTTTATGAAGGTATGTTTCAAAAAAATCGATTGCTGGATCTTATCAAGAATTTCATTCTTTTTTCTGGAAGCCAGGAGAAGAGGTTTAAGGTATTAGCCGCTTATCATCAGTACTTTGCTGTACATAAGGCAATTGAAAAGGCTAAGATTGCCACCAAGACTGATGGTAAGGGTGGTGTATTCTGGCATACGCAAGGATCTGGCAAATCTTTGTCTATGGTCTTTTATGCACATCTTTTGCAGGAAGCTTTGGATAGTCCGACTATTGTGGTTATGACGGATCGTATTGACCTGGATGATCAGCTCTACAGCCAGTTTTCTCAGTGTGCGGATTTCTTACGGCAGACACCGGTGCAGGCAGAATCTAAGGAGCATTTAAAATCGCTCTTGGACGGAAGAAGTGCCAATGGAATTATTTTCACCACTATGTTCAAGTTTGAGCGTGGAGAGAAGCCTTGGTCAGAGCGAAAGAATATTGTCGTCATGGCTGATGAGGCTCACAGAGGCCAGTATGGTTTTGATGAGAAAATCGTGATTTCAAAGAATGACGATGGTGAGGAAGAAGCTAGAACTGTTGTTGGAAATGCTCGGATTATTCATGATGCCCTTCCAAATGCTACCTTCATTGGCTTTACAGGTACCCCGATTTCAGCAAAGGATCGAAATACCCGTGAAGTTTTCGGGGATTATATTGATGTTTATGATATGACACAGGCCGTGGAAGATGGAGCTACCAGACCTGTTTATTATGAGAGCCGCGTGGTTCATTTGAAACTGGATGAGAATACATTAGCCTTGATTGATTCTACCTATGACATCTTAGAACAGCAGTCAGACAAGGAAACCATTGCTAAAAGCAAGAAGATGCTGGGGCAGATGGAGAGTGTGCTGGGAGCAGATTCTACGATAGAATCTCTTTGTGATGATATTGTAGAGCACTATGAGAAATATAGAGCTAATCTTTTGACCGGAAAGGCCATGATCGTAGCTTATTCCAGAAACATTGCCATGAAGATTTACCGGAGAATCCTGGAAATCAGGCCTTCCTGGAAGGAAAAGATCGGTGTGGTTATGACTGGTGGAAACAACGATCCGGAAGACTGGAAAGAGATTATCGGAACCAAAGCTCATAAAGAGGAGCTTGCTAGGAAGTTTAAAGACAACAACGACCCGATGAAAATTGCCATTGTTGTAGACATGTGGCTAACGGGATTTGACGTACCATCTCTTGCCACCATGTATGTTTACAAGCCAATGCATGGTTACAACCTGATGCAGGCTATTGCCCGTGTAAATCGTGTCTTTAAGGATAAAGAGGGTGGCTTGATCGTGGATTATGTTGGTATCGCATCAGCCCTCAAGGCAGCCATGAATGAGTACACCAAGCGAGACAGATCCAGATATGGAGATATGAACATTGCAAAAGTAGCCTATCCGAAATTCCAAGAGAAGCTGCAGGTTTGTAAGGATCTGCTTCATGGATTTGATTTCAGCGGTTTTATTGGCGGTTCACCTCTGACCATGGCAAAGCTGATCAGCGGTGGCGTGAACTTTGTTTTGGATGCCAGTGTACCAGAGAGAAAGGATCTGTTTCTGAAAGAAGCCATGCTTCTCAGGCAATCCCATTCTTTGTGTTCCAGTATGACCACAGAGCAGGAACGTCATGAATCAGCCTATATGGAAGCCGTGCGTTCTACAGTTGTGAAGATTACTTATGGAGGATCCGGAGGAAAGACTCTTTCTTTAAAGGAAATCAATAAGCAGATCAATGACCTTTTAAAGGCTGCGGTTCAGAGTGAAGGAGTGATTAGTCTCTTTGACAGCAGTAAGACGGCAGGCGAGAACTTCAGCTTGTTTGATCCGGCAGTTTTGGAGGAAATCTCCAGAATGAAGGAGAAAGATATTGCCGTGGAGATCCTGAAAAAATTGATGGCAGAGCAGGTGACGCTTTATAAGAGAACCAATGTAGTGCAGTCGGAGAAATTCTCGGAGAAGATCACAAAACTGATGAATTCTTATTACAATGGCTTGATCACTAACGAAGAGGTCATCAAGGAACTTCTGAAGACTGCAGAGGAAATTGCAAACCTTTATAAGAACGGTCAGGAGCTAGGTTTGTCCCAGGAAGAACTGGCTTTCTATGATGCCTTGACGAAACCAGAACATATCAAGGATTTCTACGAAAATGATCAGCTTGTGGCTCTTACCAAGGAGTTGACAGAGATGCTTCGGAAGAATCGAACCATCGACTGGCAGAAGAAAGAGACAGCCAGAGCGACTATGCGTAAGATGGTCAAACGACTCTTGAAGAAATACAAATATCCACCGGAAGATTATGAATATGCGATTAACACCGTGATCAGCCAGTGTGAGTTGTGGACAGACAACGTGGAGCCGAAAGCGGACACGAAAATTTATCAGTATGTATCAGAGGTAGAACTGAGCAAGGTGGCTGAGGAAATGGCACCATATAAAACGAAGAATGAAGGGGAATGAGGTGAGCCTATGGTTGTATGCCCGAAATGCAGTTCAAAAAGAACGGCACCAATAATATATGGTTTTCCTGATTCCGAGTTGATCGAGCTGTCAGAAAGAGGAAAGATAATTTTTGGAGGATGTGGTCTGATTGATGATCAGATCCATCCGGATTATGGCTGTTTAGAATGTGAATGTCATTGGGCAAAGGAATTACTTCCTGCGGATAAGGTCTTAAAAATTCGTTACAAGGTCATGGAACAAGCTCTTTGTACAATAGATATGCAAAGAACATGGATTTATGAATTATTTCCAGATGGTAAAGCTGTTTATTATTTTTACCAGGGAAAGGACAGGCATTACAAATTTAAAGAAACAAAGAAGATAGATGCTGATAAGTTTTATAAGTTGGCGGATGAATTGCAAAAGATCTTGGGTGCACCATTGTGGGAAAGACGTATCGTGGAAGGCACGGTCTGCGATGGGTGCGGTTATAATTTGCAGATAAGCTATTCTGATAAGAGAAAAGAAATACTAACTGGGGATGTTGCTGGAGGAACATTTGATTCCATAATGGAGAAATTTGTTCATGCTATATTCGAAGAATGATTTTCCCTTAAACGCTACGTTTTGAGAAGATGAATGAAAGCAGGAAAGACATGAATAATCGCATTCTTGAACTGATAAATAAATATGAACACGCTGGGGATTTTACTCATGCTACGGTTACAGATGAGATGATAAACACTGCACAGCAAATACTAAGTGTAAGGCTTCCAGAACAATATATTTCATTCTTGAAAAAGTTTGGACATGGAGGAATCGGCGGAATAGAAACTCTCGGAGT
The DNA here is from genome assembly GCA_963590215.1 of Anaerovoracaceae bacterium. Classification (GTDB taxonomy): domain Bacteria; phylum Bacillota; class Clostridia; order Peptostreptococcales; family Anaerovoracaceae; genus UMGS973. The sequence continues at coordinate 3,675 of CAVAON010000125.1, forward strand.
TGGCTTGACGGGAAGACTGATTTTTGTTGATACGACAATGGATTATCGTAAAGAGAATTTGCCGGACAATCTTGTTGTCATAGAGAACGTGGATGAATGGCTGAATTGTATAGATTGCAATACGGGAAAGGTTGTTTCTTGGGATTTCAGCGGGTATATCAAAGAGGATTATGATTGCTTTGATGATTATTTGATTCATCAAATGAAAAGTGCAATTGAAAACATGTAATATGGATACAATTAAATAACAACAGTTCACCAGAGCTGCAGAATTTCTTTAAACGGAGATTCTGCAGCTCTTTTTTTGTGCTTAAAAACCATTTCCAAGCGGTCAGAGCTTAGGCACAAATCTGTGCACAAGCTCGGAACGATTCTGGTGACTGCGGGATATGCTTTCGGCTCACAGAAAAGAAAAATTTCAGAAACGCTTACATTTTGGCTTTCCCAAATCCTATTAGTGAGGGTAAAAATTAGAGGCTTCAGGATCAGTCTTGGATAAAAGACGGGCTGACACTTCACATTGCTTCATAAAAATTGAAATTTTTTAAATTTTTTTGCTGAAATCACCACAATATCTCAAATTTTTCTCCCCATAAGAGAAGTAGGGAGAGGAAATTTTTCGAAGAATTTTTAAAAAGTTTCATAAATTTGGGAATTACCCGTCCCCATAAGAAATATGAGGGGGATTAACGAAAAATTATAGATTCTTGAAAAAACTTCAGCCAATTCAAGATTATCCGTCCCCATCTATAAGGTGGGAAGGAAAAATTTTGGAAAAAGTTTTAAAGCGGAACGACCATTACGAAATTATCCATCCCCATCTAAGTAGTAAAGGGAGCTTTTGAGAAAAGCAGCAGAAGAAAAATTTTTCGGAAAAATTTCAATTTTTTTGATGCTGAACGGATTTATCCGTCCCCATCTAAGAAGTACAGGGGGAAAAACGAAAACCTCTCTTTTGAACCTTGACAATTTTATACGCAGCCCTCCGGTTCATATCCTTGTATGTGGAGCAACAAGTTTTCTGCCGCGATGATCTTCCAATGGAAGCGAGCGATCAACAGAGAAACGAAACAGGCCTGATGGTACGGTCTGATTGCCAGGAAGCATGCAGGGGATAATGATACTTCCGTCTAGTCACAGTTTAAGCTGCGGGCGGCCCGGTGAGATCCACGGGGAGGTGAAAGGCCTATGAGCATCTGACCAGATGCGGGCCGGAGGGTTCTTATCTTTAGTTCAGGGTGTCGGGGACAAATAGAACTGAAGGAAGCAAAAAATATTTTTGCTGAAGTAACTAAGTAAACATTTGTTTTTTAGAAAACATGGAGGAAGTTCACATGAACAAAGTTATCTTACTTGGTCGCCTGACAAAGGCACCGG
>CAVAON010000126.1:0-5040 GCA_963590215.1 Anaerovoracaceae bacterium
GTAACGCAGATGTCGTTACAATCAACTTAAATGGAGGAGGTGGCATTTATGGAAAAATCAGCAACCCTTAATTTGAGAGTAAATCCGACACTGAAGCAGGATGCAGAAAGCGTTTTAAGCAGACTTGGTATTCCTATGGCAACTGCAGTTGATATGTACTTAAATCAGATAGTGCTTGTAGGTGGTATACCTTTTTCTGTCACATTACCTAGTGCGCCAGGTAGCATGGATGCAACAGCGATGAGTGATGAGCAGATTCATGCCAAGATTCAGCGCGGCTATGATGACTATAAAGCAGGTCATGTGCAATAGTGAGGACGTCAAATCTTAAACAGGTCACAGGTGTAGTCTGCCTATTACTTTCCGACAGTAAATTTACCCCATCCTTCCACAAATATTATTTGACAAGTGCCATAAAAGCACGTTATACTGATTACAGAAAAGAGAAAACTCTTATATGGTCGGAACAAAGACCTAAAACTTGTTCCAGTGGTCGGGATGGAGACCGAAAACCCATTCCCAGTGCAGAATAAACTGTGAAAAATTGTAGAAGGATGGCCGCAGATGCCATCCTTCTATTTTAATATTGAGGTTAAATGGCAGAACAAAAGAGCTTTAAAGAACGTGTGAAGGATACCCTGATTCAATGTGGCTGCTTGTATAAAAGATATTATGTAGATTATGAATATTTGATTTGCTCGTCAGCTTTTTCTAAATATTCGTATTATATTATTTCAGCTCATGAAGATAATTTTTTGCATTTGACGGGTATTCATACTAATCTTGATGCAGCAACTTTTTTTGAAAGGTGCTATAAAGGAACCTTGCATGAAACAGATTTTGACTTTTCTAAAAAAGGACAGAATGAGAGTGAGGTAAAGGGATCTGTAAGAAGGAAAATTAATTCTTTGCCATCAATAATGAACTTGTTTACAATTTCAACTTCTGTAGAGGAGGATTTCAATAAGAATAGAATTAGATGTGCCTTTGCTGCAGGTACAACGAGTGCTACACTGGGGTTTGTTGTTGCAGGAAAAGCAAAGCCCATGACATTACTTAAGGGCAATGAGTTGAATTCTGGAAGAGCAAAGCCAATAGAGTTAGTTCTCAGGAGAAAAGTTGGTGAAGATAAATTTACAGATATTATCGCTGGTGGAGTTGATAAGCTGAAGACATATAAGGAGCCATTGAAAGATTTGCTATCAGAAGATTTGTTAACACAAATAGCGGAATAGAGAAGGAACATTATGTCGTCAAAATGTCGGTAAAACCACTTAAAACACAGTAGACGAGGTGGAATATTTAGAAAATCTATACTAGATATGTCCACATTTAGAATAATTAGATACAATATATAGATGCTGATATCGAGCTTGAGTAATGCCAAGTGGTTTTCGATTCCTAAAATTAAATGAAATATATAAGGTCAAGGGTTGTGCGCGAGTGTATGACTTTGGGCCTTTTTCTATCTTCAGCTTGCTTAGAAAGTTTGAAAATTGTGTGAAAATTTAATTTTATAATTGACACCAAATGTGACACCATGCATAATATAGGCAAGAGGTATTGAGAATGTCAAAATGGGATAAACTATTAACGAGAATATGTGCTTTATCAAAAGATCTCCGATTTGATGAACTGCGTAAGGTGTTGGAAAGCTATGGATATGTGATGAATGCCCCAAAGGGTGGAAGCAGTCATTATATATTTAGAAAAGCCGGATGTCAGCCGATTACGATACCGAAGCATGAGCCTATCAAAAAGTGTATGTAGAGATTGTAAAGCAGATTGTGGAAAGCGAGGCGGGGAATGATGAAAACGCTGAATGATTATTTGACAATGAATTATCGTATGGAAATTGTAGAGGATAAGGATGAGGGCGGTTTTGTGGTCTCATTTCCGGAACTTCCGGGATGTATTACTTGTGGAGAAACTGTAGAATCCGCTGTTGCTAATGCTTTGGATGCAAAAAAGGCATGGTTAGAGGCTGCTATGGAAGAGGGCGTGGAAATTCACGAGCCGGACAGCTTAGAGGATTATTCGGGACAGTTTAAGCTTAGGATTCCTCGCAGTCTGCATCGTTCTCTAGCAGAGCATTCTAAGAAAGAAGGTATCAGCATGAATCAGTATTGCGTGTATCTTCTTTCTAGAAATGATGCGATTTATTCAAAATAGTGGGTGCAGACAGACTCATTAATTGGCTTTTTTGTTGATGTGCTGCTTATGCGAGGCTTATGAATGTTGCACTTATGATGTTCTGTGAGCATCTGGCATTTTGACTATTCAGGATGAATTGAAGCGTAATGGTTCTCCGAGAGCTGAATTTATTACTGATGAAGATAGGCGTGTTATGCGTATCAGAATTCCTATTCATCAAGCCTTCTTACAGGAAAGTGGCAATATCGCTCAGGCTAAAGAAAAAATGAGCGAAGTTTGAGCGGAGTCTTGAGCGAAGTTTTAAAGAAATCGGAATTTAAGAACATGCAAAGTGGGAAATATAATGTCGGTTTAAATGTCGGTACAAATGTCGGTTTAAATGTAACAGAAAAGAAAATGCTGGAGATTTTACTTAGCAATCCGGATGAAACCGCAGAGAACATCGCCACAAGCATTGGTGTGACAAAACGGACGATAGAGCGAAATTTAAAAAAGTTACAGGAAAAGGGATTTTTGGTTCGAAGCGTATCAAGGAAGACTGGAAAGTGGATTGTAATCAAGTAACACAATGTTAGGCCGTGTGAAATTGCACGGTTTCAGGTCTTTTTTTGGTATCGCTTCTAGAATGAATCTAATTATTAAAAAAAAAGTAAGCGTCTCATAACCGACAGGGTTACTTTACGAAAAATTAAGTGAAGAGTATATGTGGATTGTAGGGGAAAGAATAATGTATAATAGTGAAAAAATAGTGTAATTTTAATGAAATAATTAGCGCGCTCGTGATATATTATATGTGTCAGGAGAATGTTTTTTATGATCAAAGCTATTTTGTCAAATGAGATATTAAAGTATATTACGGAGATTGATAAAAACAGGTATAAAGTTTCAGAGGTTTCATTACCTGTTGCTGTAGCAAGTAAGCTGCGAAAAAATTCAAAAAAGAAAAGTTCCTATGCATCTACTAAAATTGAGGGGAATCCTTTATCAGAGAAGCAGGTAGATGAGATTATAGATGATGATGAACGAAAGCATTATCTTAAACCGGAGCAGGAGGTGCGTAACTATTTTCTTGCGCTAAATTATCTGGAGGAGAAGGCAGCTAAGAAAGAGCAGTTTTCCAAGAAACTGATATTAGATGTACAGAAGTATGTTGAAAAGGGAGCCTCAAAAGAAAAAATAGGACTTCGAGGACCAATGCCGCCCGGTGTGTTATTTGCAGTATACGATTCTCAAACCGGGAATCCTGATTACATTCCACCAGAATATATTGATATACAGGTTTTGTTGGATGAATTGGTAGAATATGTGAATGCAACAGATGATCATCCGCTCATAGTCGCAGCTGTAGTTCATTATCAGCTTGTAACTATTCATCCGTTTGAAGATGGAAATGGGCGAACAGCGAGGTTGCTCTCAGGTTATATCTTAGATATCAATGGATATGGTTTTAACGGAATTGGATCATTAGAAGAGTATTTTGCCTATGATATTGATGAATATTATGAATCCATCCAGATGGGGCTTCCTGCGCTGTATTATTCAGGACGAGATAATCCGCCTCACCCCGAGATTTGGATCAATTATTTTCTTCGCATGGTTTTGCTGTATTCAAATAAGGTATGTGAATTATCGGAGAGTTCAAATGGTGAAGAATTGGAAGGAAGCCTATCGTATCTGAAAGGTAAAGAGAAAGAATTACTCTTGCTTCTCATAAAGAACTATAAAAGAGAATTCACGCCTATTGAAGTCAGTAAAGAGCTTAAGGTTACAAATAAGACTGTCATCAATCGACTTGCGACACTTGTAAAAAATGGATTTGTTGTTCCGAATATGGTTAAGGAACGAATACGTACTTATGAACTTTCTGACTTTACAAAGCAGAATGAGAAGGAAATAAAAAACTTTATTGTGAGGGAGAAAAATGCAGTTTAACTCTTTTGTATTCATTTATTTGGGAGAGAAAAACACATGCTTAATATTATTACAAGAAAGCTGCTGATTTCTCTGGGGCTGACATTAGTCTTGGCTGGGCAGCTGTGTGGTTGTGGGGTGGAAGATACTACAGCAGATAATGAATCTGAGTTGGCTTCAGACAGCCTTACAGAAGAGACAAGGCCATCTGAGACTAAGGAAGATGCGGTTGTAGTAAGTGCAGCGGATGAAGCATATAGCGTATTATCACAGTGATTGGCCTCAGTACGACGCCAGTACTAAGACTAAAGATGCGCGGCAGGGTATAGATGTCTCTTCTTACCAGGGAGACATTGATTTTGCCAAGGTTAAGGAGGCTGGCTATGAGTTTGTTATCGTCCGCATTGCTTTTAGAGGCTATGGCACCACAGGCAGCTTAAATGTTGATAAGCGCTCTATTTCCAATATAAAAAATGCCAAGGCGGCAGGACTTGACGTAGGAGTCTACATTTTTTCTCAGGCCATCAACGAGGAAGAAGCCATAGAGGAAGCGGATTTTTGTTTTGAGATATTGGAGGAGGCCGGCATTAACCAAGGCTCGCAGCTTGATTTGCCATTGGTATTTGACCCAGAGAGTATTCTTTATGAGGATTCCAGGACAGATGATGTGACAGGGGAGCAGTTTACTAAGAACTGTATAGCTTTTTGTCAGGCAGTGGAAGAGAGAGGCTTTGAGCCTATGATATACGCCAACACTACGTGGGAGGCATATATGCTGGATTTGGGTCAGTTAGCTGACTATCCTATATGGCAGTACTCTGAGTCGGGACAGGTCCCAGGGATAGTTGGTCCGGTGGATTTGGACATATCATATTTATGATTGTTCCTTGCGTAAGAACTAAGGAGCAGAAAGAAATATGTTTAGGCGTGTGGGCAAACCGCCACAGACAGTATCTAAAGCAGAGCCACAAGGTG
>CAVAON010000127.1:0-4939 GCA_963590215.1 Anaerovoracaceae bacterium
ATCCTATTCGGAAGTCATTCCAAATAAGATTTGCGGACTTACGTCCGGTGAAGGGTTCCCCTTCCGGCATAAATGCCTATCCCAACTACACAGATGGCGCAAATTAAAACACTTATTCACAGAATCATAGATATAAGTATGGAGGAAATACCTATGGCAAGAAAGATGATCACTCACAGAGGACAGACCTTTGAGGAGTTTGAACAGGAAGTTAAAAAGCAGAATCACGATAAGGGCATGGATGAGATCCGCTCCAGGAAGGAAGAGGCAGAGCTTAAGATCCAGCAGCAGAATCATCAGCTGCAGCGGAAGAAAAATCTCCTGAAAAAGTTAGAGCGCAAGGAAAGAACTCACCGCCTCATTGAGAAGGGAGCGGCTGTTGAACATGCCTGCCCGGATACGAAATTCATGGAGAAGGATGAGTTTCAGCAGCTGGCAAATGAGATCTTTTCAGACACGGATCTTAAAGACAGGATTTCTTTTCTGGTAGCAGAGAGAAAGGAAGAACTGGAAGCCTCTTACCGTGAAGCGGAAATACTTCAGGAGCTTCTGGAGAAGGGAGATGCGGATGGCATTATATCACTTCAATCTGAAACAGATCAGCCGGAATAATGGCCAGTCGGTGATCAGTTCCGCGGCCTATCGTGCTGGTGAAAGGCTCTACAGTTCCTACTACGGAGAGGTCAGCGATTATACAAGAAAATCCGGTGTCGTGTTGGCGGAAATACATCTTCCGCCCCACGCCCCGGAAAGGTTCAGGGACCGGGAGACGCTGTGGAATGAACTGGAGTGGACGGAGAAACATAAAGGAGCACAGCTGGCCCACAGTTTTGAGATCGCATTTATGAATGAATTTTCCATGGAAGAAAATATTGAGATGGGAAGAAAATTTGTGGAAGAGCAGTTGGTGAGCCGTGGCATGATCGCAGACCTTTGTATTCACAATCCTGACAAGGGAAAGGATGCTGCCCAGAATCCACACATGCACATTTTGGTTCCTATCCGGCCGCTGAATGAAGATGGTACCTGGGGCATTAAGGAGAAGAAGGTTCCTGTTCTGGATGCAGAGGGAAATCCTGTGCTCGACAAAAGAGGAAAGCAAAAAATGGCTGCAATCTCTACTACCGGTTGGAGTGATAAGGAGACCCTTCTGGAGATGAGAAAAGCTTGGGCTGATATGAATAATGAGCTTTTGGAGCAGAAGGGATTTGCTGCGAGGATATCAGAAAAATCTTATGCAGAACTTGGCGTTGACCGGATCCCTACCATCCATGAAGGCCCTAACATCAGAGCCATGGAAAAGAAGGGCATCAAGACCACGCTTGGCACCATTAACCGTCTGATCCGCTGGATCAATGGTATGGCTGAGAGAACAAAAGTGATCCTTGGCTGGCTTGTTAAAGAGAAAGAATCCTGGGAGCAGAACCTGGAAAAGCGAAGTCTGGAATTACCGGAGCCGACACTGGCCTCTTACCTTCAGCAATATATGGAGAAGCGAAATAAAAATGCGGAAGGTTACAAATATGGCACTCAGAAGGCAAAAGCTTATAACCTGAAAGCATTTGCGGAATCCATTGCATTTCTTCAGGAGAATGAGTTGAAAACACCGGCGGATCTGGAAGAGAAAATCCTTGATTTCCAGAAAGAAATTTCTGGTATACAGGCTTCTTTATCTGTCAGCCAGAGGAAGCTTAAGAGAGCCAGACAGTTTATCCGCGATTATGAGAATTACGAGAAGCTTAAACCTATTCAGCAGACTTACAACAAGAAATATTTTGCCAAAGAGGCTTACAGAAAGAAACATGCCAAGGAACTAAATCACTACCAGGCAGTGAACCGGAGATTGAAGGCAATCCTGGCCGAGGAAGGCATTGCAGGTGTAGATGATATTGATCCGAAGCAGTGGGAGACTGAGGTTAAGAAAGAGCAGAAGCAGGTGGATCATTTTTCGGCAGAAAAGAAAAAACTGGAAGAGAAGCTGCGGCCATTTGAGAAGGTGAAGGCCTGTGTGGATTCGGTATCCACCTACCATATGGTAGAGGAAATCGAACCGGTATCCGTCATGGGGCGGCTGCATGAGAAGCAGAGTGAGATCTCCAGAAAAAATATTTCTGCAGAAAAAATTTCTGGAAAAAAGCGTAGGCTGAATGCAGGATTAAACGACATGGACAAATCCAATGGCGATCGGATGCAGGGCGATAGAGACAGACAGGATGCCAATCAGAATCAGGGCACACGGTCTGACAAGCCAATCCGGAAAAAGAAAAGTTATGACATGGAATTATAGAGGAGAAAAATGCAGATGAGATTATATACAGAAGAACAGCGTGACAGGGCAGCTTCGGTGGATCTGGTTCCTTTTCTGGAAGCCAGAGGGGAACGCTTTAAGAAGAGTGGCAGTGAATACCGCTGGACTACCCACGACAGCGTCACAGTGAGAAAAAATGTGTGGTATCAGCACAGCAATAATGGCAGTGGAAATGCCATTGATTTTTTGAACACATTTTATGGCATGAGCCTAAGGGAAGCTATAAAGGAATTATTAAATGGTGAAGAACCGGCAGGTGATGAAGGCAGCGTAAGAAGCTGCCACATCCCATGCCGGAAGGAGGAAAAGATGATGGAGACAGGTAAAAATATAGAAAAAGTAAATGAGCAGGATAAGATGCAGGAAGCTAAGGTTTTAAAGCTTCCTGAAAAGAATGAGAATAATGATATTGTCCGCGAGTACCTGGTGAAAAATCGTGATGAGTGTCTGATGGATGGTATGGATATCGGGCGGATGGCGAAGGCAGAAGTACTGACTTTGCCATCTGCGGAAGGGGAGACGGTCAGTAAAGATCCGCAAAATATGGAAAAGGGACCTGATAAAGTGGCTGAAAAAGACTTGGATAAAGGCAGCGAGGGATCAACAGAGCCGCTTGTACCGGTTACCAAACTGTCAGAAATTCAGGAAACAGAAGTGGAATGGCTGTGGTATCCATTTATTCCCTTGGGGAAGATCACTCTGGTGCAGGGCAATCCAGGCAAGGGAAAGACCTGGCTGGCCATGGCTATATGCGCCTATTGTACCAACAGAGGGGAACTTCCAAACACAGTTCCTATTGAGCCTTTTAATGTGATCTATCAGACAGCTGAAGATGGATTGGCTGATACGATTAAGCCCAGATCCCTGAAATGCGGAGCTGATCCGGAACGCGTGATCGTGATCAATGAAGATGAAAAACAGCTGACCATGAAGGATGATCGTATTGAGGCGGCGATTCGTCAGAACCATGCGCGGCTTTTGATCCTGGATCCTCTTCAGGCATTTATCGGGGCGGATGTGGATATGAACCGAGCCAATGAAACTAGACCGATTTTTCAAAAGCTGGGGCAGGTGGCAGAACGCACGGGATGTGCCATTGTGCTTATCGGACATTTGAATAAGGCTTCCGGTCAAAAAAGCGATTACAGAGGTCTTGGCTCCATGGATATCGCGGCATCGGTACGAAGCGTCATCATTGTGGAGAAGGTGGAAAAAGAGACGGAACGTGATGTCAGGGTAGTTGTTCAGATCAAGGATTCCCTGGCAATGAAAGAAGATCCGGTAGCTTTTTCTCTGTCCGAGGAAGGCCTGACCTGGATCGGTACTTACAAGATCACGGCCGATGAGCTGCTTTCCGGTGGAAAGGGTGTGATCAAGGAGACAAAGCTTGATATGGCCAAGCGTCTGATCGTTGAGATCCTATCCAAATATCCAAGAATGGCCCTGGATGATATCTACAAGAAATTAAAGGTACACAAGATTTCAGAAAGAACCGTCAGGGATGCCAAGAGCCAACTGGGTGACAGACTGGTAGAAGAATATGTGCAGGGACATAAGGTTTTATCTCTGAAAGTGGATGAGGAAGAAAAATCGGTTCAAGAGCCGGAAAATTCCGATACAGAAGAGGCATTCCAGGAAACGGCTTAGGAAAACAAAAGAAGAGCAACGCAGCAGTGTTGCATTGCAACAAAATACAACAAATAAACAGCAGGCTGCAGCAATTTGCAGCATAAAGAGAAAAAGAATACCCGGGAATGGGAAAAATCAGATTAAGAATTTGATCGAAAGGGGCATAGAAAAACGACAAGCAAAATCTAATTTGGAAGGAGCATAGCTAAAACGAATATGAATTCACAAAGAATTTCAGAAATAGATGTAACTTTGAAAACCCGTGATTGGCAAAAATTGTGGTTGGTCTTGGCAGGTTTTATAGAGACATTTGCCATTGCCAGTCTGCCAGTCACACCAGATACAGAAGATAGACAGATGAACACAGAATATTCTGTGGAGTGTGATTCAGGAGGAAAATACATGGCATGTGAGGTACCCGTTTGGGAAAAGAAGTTATTAACCGTCAATGAAGCGGCGGCAGTTTTTAATATCGGCATCAATAAGATCAAGCAGCTCTCAGACAGAGAAGATTGCAAATTTGTCTTATGGGTAGGCAATAAGAGGCTGATCAAGACAGATAAGTTTGAGGAGTATCTGCAGGGAGCCTATTCCATCTAAGATGCTGATATAAGTCGAGGAGGTTGGGATAATGCGGAAACTTGTGATTTATGAGTATAGACACAATGACGCATAGATTCATTTATGTCCTGTAAATAGAAGAATAGAGAATGGATTGCCAGCAAAGACAAGATACCATACATGATGAAATACTCAAAAAATGAACGGTAATAAAAATAAATTAAGCCAATAGAACCAAAATGCTTGAAAAATGGTTCTATAGATGATATAATCGCAGATAAAGGATATGGAGGTGCCAGTTATGAACAAAGCATTTAATGCCAGTTTATTACCTCTTATAGCTGATGCCATTGACCAAACGTATTTTATTAACGAGTTAATTGATGCGTCTACAAAGCTAGAGGTGTATAAAGAAAAAATTAAGGACAGTAAACTTGATAG
>CAVAON010000128.1:0-4803 GCA_963590215.1 Anaerovoracaceae bacterium
TGTTTGATTTATGCTAAAAAAAAATGTACTAAGAGGAAGTAAATATTTTAATATTATTTACAAAAAAGGTAAATCAGTAGGAGATAGATATATTGTACTTTTTTACAAAAAAAATAACCTTCCTTATAACAGAATTGCATTTCTGGCAAGCAAAAAAGTCGGAAACAGTGTAGCAAGAAGCAGAGCTGTCAGATTAATGAGAGAAAGCTACAGACAGATAAAAGAAGATTTATATGATGGATATGATATTATATTTATAGCCAGAAACACTATTAACGGTATGAAATGCCAGGATGTACTTAAATCTATGAAGTCTGCAGCCAAAAGGTCTGGAATTAAAATGAGATGAGAAATATTCTAATTTTTTTAATAAGGGGATATCAGAAATTTATATCGCCTTTATTTTCTGCCAGATGCAGATTTTATCCGACATGTTCGACATATTTCATACAGGCGCTGGAAAAATACGGGTTTTTTAAAGGCAGTTTTTTAGGAACCAAGAGGATACTCAAATGTCATCCTTTTAATCCCGGCGGATATGACCCTTTAAAATAACGGAGGAATTTAATGGGCGTAATTGCAAAACCGATAGGTTTATTATTACAATTTATTTACAATTACATTGGAGTATATGGTATTGCTATTATAATACTTACTGTAATAGTTAAAGCCTGCCTGTACCCGCTCTATGCAATGCAGACGAAAAGTACGGCATCTATGGCTGATATACAGCCAAAAGTAAGAGAAATCCAAAAAAAATATGCAAACGACCAGCAGATGATGAATCTCAAAATGCAGGAACTCTACAAAGAAGAAAAATTCAACCCTATGGCTGGATGTCTTCCTATGCTGATACAGTTCCCTATTATAATGGGACTATTTGCATTATTAAGAAACCCACTTGAATATATGGGAACTGATAATGATATTTTATTTGCTGTACATGATGCTTTTTTATGGATGACTGACCTTACTCAGCCGGATAAATGGATACTTCCGCTTGCTGCAGGTGTGGCAACATTTATATCATTTACAATGACTCAGGCTCTTTCAGGTGGAAATTCAGCAGCAGGAGGAGCTGCCGCTCAGACTAATGCAATGATGAAGGGTATGAAGTATATATTCCCTGTAATGATTGTATGGATGGCAAGAACATATCCTGCAGGCTTATCAATCTACTGGTTTATAAGCCAGATAATACAGATTTTTATTAATCTGCGTTTGAATGCTATCAGAAAAAAAATAAGAGCACAAAAAGAAAATAATAAAAAAAGAAAATAGTACGTTACTATTTACCGGAGGAAAAATTAATATGGACTTTTCAGAAAAATGGGGAACAGATATTGATGAAGCCGTGAACCTGGCTTTGGCAGATCTGAAACTTACTATAGATGAAGTCGATGTCACAGTGCTTGAGGAACCGTCAAGAGGATTTTTTGGAATAGGCTCAAAGCTTGCCAAGGTAAGAGTTGAACCAAAGAAAAAGCCTGAACCGGTTAAAAAAGAAGAACCAAAAAAAGAAATCAAAAAGGAAACTGTAAAAAAAGAAGAAAAAAAATCTGCTGTTAAAGAAAAATTTGAAGTAACGCAGAGACCGGATAATCTGAAGGAAGACTGCGAAGCTCTGACTTTCCTTAAGAATGTAACAGAGCAGATGAATTTAAAACTGGACATAAAGGCTCAAGGTAATGAGGACAGCCTTTATCTTGATATAACAGGCAACGATTCAGGAACCATTATAGGTAAGAGAGGACAGACTTTAGATTCAATACAGTATCTTACAAGCCTTGTAGTAAACAAAGATAAAGAAAAATACATTCGTGTTATAGTTGATGCGGAAAACTACAGAGCAAAAAGAGAAAAAACTTTAGAGCAGCTTGCAAACAGACTTGCTGACAAGGTTATAAAAACAAGGAAGAGTGTAAGACTTGAGCCTATGAATCCTTATGAGAGAAAGGTTATTCATGCTACTCTTCAGAGTAACCCGAGTATAATTACCAGAAGTGAAGGTGAAGAACCATACAGAAGGGTTATAATTGAACTTAAACGTTAAAAATGGCCCGCAGATTGCGGGCTTTTATATTTTCAGGAGAAATTTAAATGGAAGAAACTATTGCTGCTATTGCAACAGCCTATGGAGAAGGCGGAATAGGGATAATAAGAATAAGCGGTGAAAACGCTCTTAATATTTTAAATCAGATATTTGTTCCTTTTAAAAAAGATAAAATAAAGGAAAGATATCTTACATATGGTCATATTAAGAATAAAAATGAAATAATAGATGAAGTAATGGCAGTATACATGAAAGCTCCACATACATATACAAGGGAGGATGTAGTTGAAATAAACTGTCATGGCAGCATAGTATCTTTAAGAAAAACTCTTGCTCTGGTGCTTTCAAAAGGAGCCAGAATGGCAGAGCCGGGGGAATTTACAAAGCGTGCTTTTTTAAATGGGAGGCTTGACCTTTCGCAGGCAGAAGCAGTAATAGATCTTATTAAAGCTAAAACAGATAAGAGTTTTGATGTTGCATTGAAACAGCTTGACGGAAGCTTTTCTGATGAAATAAAAAATATAAGAAAAAATCTCGTAGACATACTTGTAAACGTTACAGTGAATATTGATTATCCTGACGAAGACATAGAGCAGCTTACATATAGCAAATTAAAAGATGACTTACTGGCTGTTAAAGCTTCTCTGGAAAAAATAATCAGCACTGCAGATAGAGGCAAAATAATCAAAGAAGGTCTTAAAATATCTATAATAGGAAGACCAAATGTAGGTAAATCATCCCTGATGAATGCTCTTCTCAAGGAAACAAGAGCAATAGTTACCGAAATACCCGGAACTACCAGAGATACAATACAGGAACAGATGAGTATCAGAGGTATTCCTGTGATTCTGACAGATACGGCGGGAATCAGAGAAACAGATGATACCATCGAAAAAATAGGAATTGAAAAAAGCAAAGAGTCCTTTAACAGATCAGATCTTGTGCTTTTCATAACTGATGGATCTGAGAGGTTTTCTGATGAAGACAAAACCTTGATGAAATATATTGATAACCGTCCCTGCATAACCCTTATAAATAAAACGGACAAGGGCATTGCGATAAATGAGGAGGAAATAAAAAAAGAAATACCACATGCAAAAGTGATATATTCTTCTATGCTTACAGGAGAAGGAATTATACAAATAGAAGAAGCAATAGAAAATATGGTATATGGCGGCAAAGCAAAGCAGCAGGACAGCCTGATGGTTACAAATGTCAGACATGAGGAGCTTCTCAGACAGGCGGATTCCGCTATGAAAGATGCTCTTGAAATGACAGAAATGATGCAGCCGCTTGAGTTTATTGAAGTTGACATTAACAGAAGCTATGAGCTTCTTGGAGAAATAATCGGGGAGACAGTCGCAGACGACATCATAAATGAAGTATTTGCGAGATTTTGCCTTGGCAAGTAGGAGATTAGTATGGAAAAAATATTCATGGGAGAATATGATATTATTGTTGTTGGAGCAGGTCATGCCGGGTGTGAGGCTGGGCTTGCTGCAGCAAGAATGGGTAACAGAACACTTGTGCTGTCTATAAATCTTGAGGCAGTTGCAATGATGGCATGCAATCCTTCTATTGGGGGCACAGGTAAAGGCCATCTTGTCAGAGAAATAGATGCTCTTGGCGGAGAAATGGGAAAAAATATAGACAAAACCTTCATACAGAGCAAAATGCTCAATACTGCAAAAGGACAGGCAGTATATTCTCTTAGGGCACAGGCTGACAAACATAAATATCATCAGGAAATGAAAAAAACGCTTGAAGCACAGGAAAATCTGGAGCTTAAGCAGGCAGAAGTAATAAGGCTTGAAGTTGAAGATGGCAGGGTATGCGGAGTTATTACAAGAACAAATGTATTCTACAGGGCTAAAGCAGTAATTCTTGCAACGGGGACATTCCTTGCAGGAAAAATTTTCATAGGTTCCGCAGTATATCAAAGCGGTCCTAACGGACTTGCGCCGTCGGTTGAGCTTGCACAGAATTTAAGAGAGCTTGGACTTCCTATGAGAAGATTCAAGACAGGGACTCCTGCAAGAGCTTTGGCAAAGAGCCTTGATTATTCAAAAATGACAGAACAGAAGGGCGATGCAAAAATCCAGCCGTTTTCATTTATGAATGACAACATTGACAAAGAACAGGTTTCATGCTGGCTTACATATACCAACAGCATGACTCATGACATCATTAGAGCAAACTTCTCAAGGTCGGCACTCTTTGGTGGTCAAATAGAAGGAATAGGACCAAGATATTGCCCTTCCATTGAAGATAAAGTGAACAGATTTAAAGACAAAGAAAGACACCAGCTGTTTATAGAACCGGAGGGCCTTGATACAGAAGAAATGTATATACAGGGAATGTCTTCATCACTTCCTGAGGATGTGCAGTATGATTTCTACAGAACAATTCCGGGACTTGAAAACCTGGAAATAGCAAGACCGGCATATGCAATAGAATATGACTGCATAGACCCTTTGGATATAAAGCTCAATCTTGAAAACAGACATATATAAAATCTTTTTTGCGCAGGACAGTTTAATGGCAGCTCCGGATACGAGGAGGCTGCGGCTCAGGGACTGATGGCAGGGATTAACGCATCACTGTTAATAAATGGTAAAGAACCGTTTGTACTGGACAGATCCGAAGCTTATATTGGCGTTCTAATCGACGATTTGGTGACTAAAGGTACTATGGAGCCTTACAGAATTATGACCAGCAGAGCGGAATATAGGCTGCTTCTGAGGCAAGAC
>CAVAON010000129.1:0-4757 GCA_963590215.1 Anaerovoracaceae bacterium
CCGTGGGGGCTGATACCAATTAGCATGAAACAGTGGTCATTTTACGGCCACTGTTTTTTTTCGCACTGATTTCTGAAACTCGTTATTTATTGTTTTTCTTGTATGGGCCTCGAACCTTGCCGTTGACTTTCCGGAATTCTTTTTCTTCTCGTGGCTTGGATAAATGCAACCGCACATATCCAAATGCAACCATAGAATGAGATTATATCAAAATATATATCCCTTTCCAATAGAAATAGGCACTCCAAATGGAGTGCCTATTTTCTTTCTATGTGTGTCTATCAATCGAGGTGATTCGAACCCGAAGAGCGTGATTCTGAGTGAGAGCCTCCGTCAATCCTTGTTTTTTGTAAATTGATAAAGCTTATGGCACAATGACTATAGAAAGTTACGAATAACAGCGAGCGGTATGTATGACTGTGATCAATATCGGTGATGCGACATTCTAAAATGTTGATTGTGTGGAACGGGTCAACTACCCACCACCTAAAGGTAGTGGGCTTGTAACTGACCTGTGGTATAACGGATTACTCCTTCCACATTTAGTCGTTTAGCATTGTTGCTAAAAGTGGCGTTACATCGTAGGCACGTTGACTCGTACCTGTGCTATAGAGATTTACTGTAATCGCCTGATTTGAGCAGGTGTATTAATTCACTTCTCTACAATTAAGGATGAACCAGAAGGTGCTGCCTTCGCCTAATTTACTGTCTGCACCGTATTCGGCTTTGTGGCCTTTGAGTATTTCTCTTACTATTGAAAGACCAAGCCCGGTACCTTTAGAGCTTCTGTGGTAGTTGCTGCTGACGCGATAATATCGTTCCCATACATGGGGCAGATCTTCAGGCGCGATACCTCTACCGTGGTCTGTAACCTCAAATTTTACCTTGTCTGATGATTTATCTGTTTTGACAGCGACATATATATATTTGTCATCGCCGCAATATTTGACAGCATTGTTTACAAGATTTGCAATTACCTGTTTGAGCTTTGATATATCGCCTGCAACTATACATGCTTCAGGAATATCTGTAACAATATTGTAACCTTCCTGTTCAATCAATATATCATATGAATGGACTATTTCTCTTACAGCGTCGCAAAAGTCAAATTCTGAAATTTCAAGGCTGATTACACCTGATTGCATCTTTGAAAGCGTGAACATGTCATCCACAAGCAGATTCAGTCTGTCGGTCTCTTCTATTATGACGTTTAAATGTTCGTTACGCTTCTGCTCGTTGTTGCCCGAAAGATCTCTTATCATCTCGGCGTAAGATTTAACCATTGTAAGTGGCGTCTTGAGATCGTGTGATACATTTGCAATCAAATCTCTTCTGAGTTTGTCAGACTTTGCAAGCTCATGGGATGTATACGTGAGCACATCGCCAAGGTCGATTATTTCGGTATAATGCTCGCCGGGGAAATCTATGCCATATTCGCCTTTTGAGAGTCTGACAGCAGACTCTGATATTTTTTTGAACGATTTGGTAATTCGTCTTGTTAGCCATATAGCAATTATCAAGGCAAGAAACAGTGCAATCACTGTAACATATACAAGCTGGTTTCTGAGTATTGCTATAGTTGAAGATACAGGATAAAGTGGTGCAAAAAGGTAAAGTATTATTTCGTTTCCGCTTGCAGTGTCAAGATATGCACCATAAACCAGGGTTTTATAATTGCCCGAGGATTTAGGACTCTTGGCAGTATATCCCCTGAAACGACCGTTTTTTTCGAGCTGAGCTTTTATTTCGGCACGCTCTCTGATATATGAATAAGATGGTTGCACGGTCATGCCCCCATAGGATTCGTCAGTATTTTGGGTGATATAGTAGGTATAACCTGAAGCGTCCTCAAATATTACGTCTATATCGTTGGTGCTGGCCATGGCTTTAATGCTGTTTAAAAATTTATCAGTAAAACCGACAGCTCTGTATTGTGCAGATACAGATTGGGCGAATTTATTTACCTGATTTGTTTTCATATCTTCATAGCTGTTGTTGAGCATATATACCTGTGCCAGCCATACCACAGCCATTATGAGAGCCGCAAAGCATATGAAATAGAGCCACAACTTGAATTTGAGGCTGTTGGAATCAAATTTATGATGTCTATACTTCAAATTTATAACCTACCCCTCTGAGTGTAACGATATGGTCTCTGTATGGACCGAGATTGTTTCTGAGGTTTTTGATATGCGTATCTATGGTTCTGTCGTCACCAAAGAAATCATATCCCCATATGTCCGAAAGCAGTTTGTTTCTTGAAAGTGCAATGTTTTTGTTTTTGACAAGGTAAAATAGCAATTCATATTCCTTTGGAGTAAGTTCTGTTTTTTTGCCGTCTACCGTTACGGTTCTTGCAGGCATATTGATTTCGAGTCCATCAAATTTGAGAACCTCAGGCTGCTCATCCTGCTTGGCGTTGCTTCTTGCAAGCACTGCATTTACTCTTGCCATCAGCTCTTTAGGACTGAAAGGCTTAACAACATAGTCATCTATGCCAAGCTCGAAACCAAACAATTTGTCGTATTCCTCTCCTCTTGCGGAGAGCATAATTACAGGAATGTCCTTTGTTTTTTTGATTTCCTTACATGCAGAGTAACCATCGAGCCTCGGCATCATTATATCCATTATGATCAGGTCGTAATCGTTTAATCTGCAAAGACTTACAGCATCCATGCCATCAGCTGCTTCTTCGACTTCGTACCCGTTGAATTCCGAATATTCTCTGATAACCTCGCGTATTTTCTGTTCGTCATCTACGATTAAAATTTTAGCCATACCACACCTCCAATATTGTTCATTATACAGAATAATTTTTCATTGTGAAAAATGTGTGAAATATATGTATCAATTGTATCATATTTGGTGAAAAAATAAAATTACGCAGTTGTTAAAATCGCAAAAGAGTGATAACATAAGCATGTGCAGGGAGAATATGACCTTGTGCCTATGACAAACGAAGGGAGCTTGTTTTATGAAAATATTTGCAAATATACCCCAGGGAATCAAGATATTAAATGCACTTAAAGTTTTCAAAAAACCCAGAAAACTTATATATGAAGCAAGAGAAAAAGAGGATTTTGAAACAGAGCGCAAATACATACTTGAGTCAACCAGCACGTGGGGCAAGCTCCTGTGTGACAAGCTCGGAGTCGATATAGAGGTTACAGGTAGAGAGAATCTGCCGACAGAGGGTCCTGTGGTATATGTGTCAAACCATCAGAGCTATGCTGATATTATTGTTCATTGTGCTGTGCTTGATACTGTGCAGTTTGGGTTTATAGCTAAACAGAGCCTTGCTGATATTCCTTTGTATGGGCAGTGCATTAAAGATATAAGAAGTGTTATGATGAACAGGGATGAACCAAGGGAGTCGCTCAAAGCGATTATGGAGGCGATAGCGCTGATCAGACAGGGGTTTTCAATGCTTATCTTTCCTGAAGGAACCAGAAGCAAGGGGCATGAAATGAGCCATTTCAAGAGAGGCAGCCTGAGACTTGCAAGCAAGCCGGGAGTGCCTGTGATTCCCATAACTATTGACGGCACCTACAAGATATATGAAGAGACAGGGGTTATCAGACCTGCAAAGGTAAGATATATAATTCATCCGCCGATAAAAACAGCTGGTATGGACAAAAAAGAAGCCTCTGATCTTGCAGAGAGGACAGAGGAAATAGTAAGAAGTGTATTGTAGACAAAAAAACTGCCGAAAGGGATTGCCCTGCCGGCAGTTTTTTGTCGTTTACGATTTAAGTGTTTCGCTTTCCTGGTGTATGTCTTCTGCAGCTACAGCATGAGGCTGTAATATGAACGGTGGAGCCCCGGCAAGAGCTGTAACCAGGCTTACTGTTGATTTGAGATAAGGGTAAAGCTGGCGTGTTGCCTCAATATGAATATCTGTTTTGGACATTTCATTGTGGCTGAATATGCCTGCGATTTCAACAACTATTTTGAATGGAAGCTTCTCGCTTACATCTGTTACGACAACTTCATATATGCATGCGCATTTGTTTTCTTCAAAGTAGTTTACTCTTGTGTTAAAGCGCTGCTTGACCTGTATTTGCTGGTCTGGACCTTCCAGCTTGTTTTCAAACAAAATCTGTGTGGCTTTGTATGCTTCTAATTTAAGTCCCATAAGTTTCTCCTCCCGGTATTGCGATATATCTATTATAACGTGGGAATATGATTTATGCAAAGAAAAGAACACCGAAGTGTTCTTTTCTGCATATATTAATCTTCGTAATTTTTTCTCGGCTTATAGTGAGTGTGAAGCAGCTGGTGTGCTCTGCTTCCGCCTGCCATGCCAAGGTATTCTTTGTAAAGCTTTTTGATGGCTGGGTTGTTGTGAGATTTACGTATGAATGAATGGCGATCCTCTGAGTAGAGAGCCTTTGCACGTTCTGCACGTATATCTATCCAGCTTCTTACCTCTGAAAGCTGCAGAGGCTGTCCGCCACCGTTTACGCATCCACCAGGACATGCCATGATTTCAATGAAATCAAACTTTTCACCCGCTCTTACTGCGTCCATGAGCTTTCTCGCATTGCCAAGTCCATGAGCCACAGCAGCTCTCAGTTCAAGATCTCCTGCTTTTACTGTTGCGATTTTGATTCCATCAAGGCCCCTTACATCATCATATTCAAAGCTGTCTGTTGATGATCCTGTCAATAGGTCTGCCACAGTTCTGAGTGCTGCTTCCATTACTCCGCCTGTAGTGCCGAAAATATGACCTGCGCCTGTTCCTTCGCCAAATGGGT
>CAVAON010000130.1:0-2200 GCA_963590215.1 Anaerovoracaceae bacterium
GCAAAGAAAATATCCGAGGAACACCCGGATGCAAAGTTTGACGGCGGTTTCCGTGTCCTGAAGCTGGATGACACCAACATGAAGGATGTTTATTATGCTCCGGCTAACTATGACCAGAACCTTCTTGATATGTTTGAAAGCAATATCAAAGAGGATCGTACTGACTTGGATCTTCTCTTTGGTTGTCTGCTTGAGTGGGGACTTCCGTTGTCTCTTCCTTATAGCTCTGAGCAGATGGAAGGCTGTACGGTGCACAATTATAACGATGGTGACTTGATAGCATGTTTTGATGAAAACATTCCTGACAGTGTTATCAAGGAGATTGCGAAACGTCAGCCACTCCGAGCCGTATTCCGTGACAGCAGTTTCGCCAACAGTCCATCAAAGATTAACGTGGGTGAAGTATTCAAACTTCTTGCTCCAGACACGTCTATAAAAGTTATTTAAGGAGAGGTGGACTATGAGTAAAAACGAAATTACCTCCATCAGCCAGGGATTTTTGGAGAATGTTTCAGAAGTACTGGAAAAAGCAAAACAAAATGCTAAAACTGCAGTCAACCTGTCTATGGTCTATGCCTACTATGAAATAGGCAGAATGATTGTAGAAGAGGAGCAGCATGGAGAAAATCGAGCAGCATATGGAAAACAGCTTTTAAAGGAGCTTTCTGCATATTTGACAAGTGCATTTGGCAAGGGATATTCCGCAGATAATTTAAAACTCATGCGCCGATTTTATAATGTTTATTCCAAGGATCAAATTGGGGAAACAGTGTTTACCCAATTTGAAAATCTTCCGGCGGTCAGCACCGGAAGAAAGTTTTATTTAAGTTGGTCCCATTATCTGAAGCTTATGCGAATTGATAACGTGGATGAACGCCATTTTTATGAAATTGAGTCGGTAAAGAATGACTGGAGCCTTAGCGAGCTGAAGCGACAGTATGACAGTTCTCTTTATGAACGACTTGCCCTTAGTACAGATAAAGACAAGGTTTATCGACTGGCCTTGGAAGGTCAGAAAGTCGAGACGGCAAATGATGTTGTCAAGGATCCCTATGTATTGGAATTTCTTGGCTTAAAAGAGTTGCCGGAATACTCCGAAAGCGAGCTGGAGAGCCGCATTATCGACAATTTGCAGCAGTTCCTGCTGGAACTAGGCACTGGCTTTGCTTTTATCGGCAGACAGGTGCGTTTCACCTTTGATGAAGAGCATTTTATGGTGGATCTGGTCTTCTATAATCGATTGCTTCGCTGCTTTGTATTGTTTGATTTGAAAATTGGTGAATTGAAGCATCAGGATATCGGTCAAATGCAGATGTATGTTCACTACTATGATCGAAAAGTTAAACTAGACGATGAGAATCCAACCATAGGTATCGTGCTTTGTAAAAGCAAAAACAATGCCGTTGTGGAAATGACTCTGCCAGAAGATAATACGCAGATTTTTGCAAGTAAATACGAGACAGTTTTGCCGAGTAAAGAAGCTCTGCAAAAGCTGCTGGAAGAACAGCTGTCAGATGAGAATGGAGGCGAAGACGATGAAGCTACGATTTAAACATCAAAAGTTCCAAGCGGATGCAGCCAAGGCCGTGGTTGATGTCTTTGCCGGACAGCCTTATCTGACACCATCCTATATGATGGATAGAGGTACAGGCTATATTCAGCAGTCAATGAGCGATGAGAAGGACTTTACCGGTTGGAGCAATCAAAAAATCGTGCCGGAATTAAGTGATCGTGTAATTCTGGAGCATTTACAGGCAATACAGAGAAGCAATCAGATTCAGCCTTCTAATAAGCTGGAGGGCAGATATAATCTGACCATTGAAATGGAAACCGGTGTTGGTAAGACCTATACCTACATCAAGACCATGTATGAGCTGAATAAGCATTATGGATGGAGTAAGTTTATCGTTGTTGTGCCATCCATCGCCATTCGTGAAGGTGTGTATAAATCCTTTCAGGTAACACAGGATCATTTTGCAGAGGAGTATGGTAAGAAGATTCGATTCTTTATCTATAATTCTGCCCAGCTGACGGAGATTGACCGTTTTGCATCAGACAGCTCCATCAATGTTATGATCATCAATTCTCAGGCTTTTAATGCCAGAGGTAAGGATGCTCGTCGTATTTACATGAAGCTGGATGAATTCCGCTCACGCAGACCGATTGATATTATTGCAAAAACGAATCCGATCCTGATTAT
>CAVAON010000130.1:2864-4711 GCA_963590215.1 Anaerovoracaceae bacterium
GATATCATCAGCAATATGCAGCTTGGCATAGGCGCGGGAGAAGGAGAGGAAGAATACATAAAATATTTAGAGTCCATCTCTGCTGATAAGACACACGCTGGCTATTTCTCGATTGATAAGAAAGGCAAGATGATTGATTCTAAGCTTAAGCGTAAAGAAACGACAGCGGATGATGTTGATGCCTATGATTTGATCATGAAAAATAAAGAACTCTTACTGGATCGTGATCCGAAGAAGTCACCCGTAAGATTTATCTTTTCACACTCTGCACTTCGTGAAGGGTGGGACAATCCAAATGTATTTCAGATTTGCACACTAAAGCAGAGCAGTTCTGATGTGCGTAAGCGTCAGGAAGTAGGCCGCGGTCTTCGTCTTTGCGTCAACCAGGATGGCGAACGTATGGATACGAATGCTCTTGGAAATGATGTACATAATGTTAATGTGCTGACTGTTATTGCCAGCGAGAGTTATGACAGCTTTGCCAAGGGACTGCAGACAGAGCTTGCAGAGGCAGTGGCAGACAGACCAAGAGCTGTAACAGCGGAACTGTTTATTGGTAAGGTTATCAAGGATGACAAGGGGAATGAGCAGGTCGTTGATTCGGATACAGCACATGCTATTCAGTATGATTTGATTGTGAATGGCTATGTTGATAAAAAGGGTACGCTTACTGACAAGTACTACGAGGATAAAGCAAATGGAGAAATCAAGGTAGCAGAGGAAGTCGCAGATTCTGCTGCAGCTGTTATTGAGATTATTGATTCCATTTATGATGGTCGCTCTATGATGCCGGAGAATGCTCGCAGCAATAACGTAGAACTGACAGTAGATGAGGATAAACTCGCTATGCCGGAATTTAAGGCATTGTGGTCAAAGATCAATTCCAAGTCTGTTTATGTTGTTGATTTTGATACAGATGAACTGGTGAAGAAGGCAATTGCATCCCTGGACAGCAAGCTTCGAGTTCCAAAGATTTACTTTAAGGTGGAAACCGGAACAATGGAGAAGATTAAATCCAAGGAAGAACTGGCAAGCGGAGCTTCTTTTGTGAAAGAGGAGTCGGCAAATTATAACAATCAGATTGCGGTAAGCTCTAATGTAAAATACGACCTTATTGGGAAACTGGTAGATGAAACCGGCCTTACAAGAAAAGCGGTAATTCAGATCCTTAAGGGAATCCGGCCCTCTGTATTTAATCAGTTTAAGGACAATCCGGAGGAATTTATCATCAAGGCAGCGGCTTTGATCAATGATGAAAAAGCCACAGCAATCATTGAGCATATTACCTATGATGTAATGGATGAAAAATATGGCACAGAGGTATTTACGGATCCAACAATTAAGGGCCGTCTTGGTGTCAATGCCATGAAAGCAAAGAAGCATCTGTATGATCATATCGTATTTGATTCTACAAATGAGAAGGACTTTGCGACAGAACTGGATACGAATAAAGATGTTGCCGTTTATGTCAAATTGCCGGATGGATTTTATATTTCAACTCCGGTGGGTCACTACAATCCTGACTGGGCCATTGCTTTCTATGAGGGAAGCGTAAAGCATATTTACTTTGTTGCAGAGACAAAGGGATCTATGAATTCTATGCAGCTGCGATTGATAGAAGAATCAAAAATTCACTGTGCGAGAGAACACTTTAAGGCCATCAGCAATGGCGAGGTGGTCTATGATGTGGTGGATAGCTACAAGAGTTTGCTGGATATGGTGACGAGCTGATCAACATATTTTGCAAAATCGCAAAAAGCCAGGAAATACAAGGTTTTGAGAAGATTTGAGGTGATAAAATGCATATAACAAAAATACTTTTCATCTGCCATGGCAATATTTGCCGC
>CAVAON010000131.1:0-1687 GCA_963590215.1 Anaerovoracaceae bacterium
CATAAATATTGACCAAATCCATCCTATTACAGGAATAATTGCAAGAAGACTAAATAGATTTATTACTAATGCTTGATTTATATGAAATTTAGCTCCTTCCTTATCTCCAGCACATATAGCTATGATAAAGCCAATCCATGTGATATAAGCGATGATACCTGTCGTTTTTGCTGACATGGATGAATTTGAAGCAGAAGATTCTGACGCATTATTTGATGCAGTCGTCGAATCACTTATTATTTCCGGTGCCTTTAATAATTCCATTTTTTTCTGATCAAATTCCTCCTGTGTAATTGCCCCTGCATCCAATAACTCCTTATACTTTAGAATTGCATCTGCATTTGTCATATTTTCCTCCCTTTTACTCAGCATTAGTGAGTATTGTTTATTTTCTGTCATTCTACCCCATTACCCCCCCCATTTCAAGAGAACTCGCCAAATTGTGTGCAAATTGCTTTATCTGTTCCACTGACATAAACCAAATATTTTTTTCTTCAGATTTTATTTCTGTCACATGACCATTAGCTTTTTACCCGTGAGTTTTTATTTATTTGAACCATAAGCGTCTCATCGCCATCTTAATTTTGTACACGCTTATTACAAAATATATATTTGATTCTAATCATTAAATTACTTAATAAAAAAGACTCTACCCTTCAAGCCCAACACTTGAAAGGCAGAGTCTTTTCCATTAACCCACTTCTCCTACAACCATCCCTAATCCAAATCTTCTCTTCTTAATCTCAACAACCGCATATTTATCCTGCAATCTCTCCAGCAGTTTCTTCGCTGCATTAAATTCTCTTTTTAGCAAAAATCCGTCATCATAGATTATTTGCCACAAATCCTCGTTCCAAGAAGAATTTGAAAGTTCACGCAGCAAATTCAATTTACAAAAATAACCTTCCTCAACAATCTCCACTCCGTCATAGAGTTCCCCATTTCCTTTATAATATCTGTACATTCCAAGCTCATTGACCAATTCCGTGCCTCCATTTGTCTGAAATCTTTGGTCATCAATTATATAGCACTTCTGCGTTTGATCCGCCCAAGACTCATCCAGTTCTACCTTATAGGTAGGCACCTTAATTCCATAGAAGGAAGTCACAAATTGATACAGTGCAGATTCAACATCATTATCTAGTACATCTCCATCCAAATTTCCTGTGGCATACTCTATCTTGCTGTAATATCTTTTGATGAATCTCTTGTAACACTCTGCTTCATCATCTCTTGAAACTATCTCTTCCAAGAGTGGAATAACTATGTATCTCTCAAATCGATTCTGGTCCAGTCCGCAAAGCATCGATATGGTCTCATCCGAAGTAATAATTCGATCAAGCACCTTCAGAGCATCGTACACATCCTTATACTCATCATCCATTAATGTCGTAAAATAATATGCCGCAAAATATTCCTGGAAGGATCTATGAATAAACCTATACTCATTTCCATCCAAATACAGCAGACATAATTTCTCAGTCATATCTTTTAGGAACATCTCAGGTGTAGTTTTAAGTCCATTCTCGCGTATAGTCTTCTCCAGATATTTCTCAATCAGATTCTGACTAAACTTCAAATTGTAATCCGCATAGGAATCAGCACAAAACTGACCGAGATATTTCAAGAATTGTCTTTCATTCAAACCAGTAAAGAAATTTCTAGTTATTCCCTTTATTCCATCATG
>CAVAON010000131.1:1697-2693 GCA_963590215.1 Anaerovoracaceae bacterium
TTGTTGCCATGGCACGATATGCCTGCTCGTAGAATAAATATCTTTGCGTAGGAATATTATTATTTTGACTATATGAAACAATCATTATGGATAAAAACAGCGGATTCCCGAAAAAGTCCCTCTTTTCCTTCTCATTAAAACGGAATCTCTCTTCCTTTACATCGTTAATGAAGCGTTCCTTTACATCCTCGTCCACATAAATCGGATCCAATTTCCGCACCATTTCAAAGGCCTGTTCCTCCCTAAGTGATCGAATAAAATATGAATAAAAACCATCAATCGCCCTAAGCTCAGGAATATCTCTGGATGACACAATCAATCTACAATTAGGGAACTGATCTGCAAAGAATTCTATCTCCTTTTTACAATCTTGGACATATTCCTTTTTCACCTCATCCAATCCATCAAGAAGCACAACCGTAGATTTATTATCCAACTGATCCAAGATATCACTCAGATCTATCTTTCGATCAAATCGGCTAATCGAGCGACTTATCAAGTACATTAAATCTTTTCGATCCGGTTCATAGTCGCTTAACGTAGTAAGCACTGGCACTATCTTCTCACTTGAATAATTATTTACAGCATCCAGGAAAAGATGATTTAGCATCATGCTCTTTCCAGCGCCACCCTGTCCCACAAGACAACTCTTATTTGTCAAAAAATCTGAAACAGAAATGTCGTGATAAATCTCTTTTGTTTGATGTATTCCGCGAAGCCCATCCATATAGGCCATAACTCGATTATGTGAGGCTCTCTCAACATCATTACACACATAGAATTCAGTAAATGGTCTTTCCGTATCATAGATAAAGGTTCGCTTATTACTATATTTCTTATAAGCAGCCTTCATGTACGCCATCAACCGGCTTTCCATGCCGCAGGCATTCATTGTCTTAGCTTTTACAAATGATGCCTCATCCTCTACTGGCTCAAAATCCCTCAAATTCTCACGTAATACAATATTTTGGTATTTTTCAGAAGATCCAATTGTAG
>CAVAON010000131.1:2703-4667 GCA_963590215.1 Anaerovoracaceae bacterium
CAAAAACACCTTCAACATTAGGCTTTCCCTTTTGATACCAGCTTTGTATAGTCATTTCACCTACAGTATTGTCCCCACAGTTTTTATATACATAAAACCAAATCCCAAGCAAAAAATCATAGAAATCGATTTCACTATCTTCCCTTAAAAAATCGGCCTTATATACAGGAGCAAATCCAGGATTAGCAAAAAACTTCTCATTATCCTTTATCTCTTCATCAGCTTCTATCAATTCCAAGATGCATCGTATCAACCACATACGTGAATTCACCGGAATGTATTCATCGGCAAATTGCTGCACACGCCTTATTGGTGCATTTGCATCTCTCTTCAGTTCATCTAAAAAGACTGCGCAGACCTTGTTATTTCCAAGTTTAATATATTTTCCATTTGTCGGAACCTGTTTACAATTCCGAAACTTTGATGCATAGGTATGCAGTTTATCGAAAGCCTCTCCCTTTGATACTTCCGATAAAACCTGCGGATCAATCACTCCTAAAAAATCTCTAAATCTTACATCCTGCGATGCAGAGCAATTTTCATTTGCCTGCAATAACAGACTAAAAAATGTTCCGCCACAAAGACGGAAATTCTCCCCATTTCTCATATTTAATTTTTTCTCCCCTAAATTAATTTAAATTCAATGAAATAACTCTTAATCAACATTTACCTTCAATAACTTCACCTCAATTCTATATCTACAACATAAAACAATCTGATTGCTTTGATCTAAGCGCGCATGAGCAGGAGGATGCACATAACATTTTCAAAAATGTCCACAAGATATTTTCGAGATGTATGCTTGCCCTCTTTGTCTATGTGCGCTTTTTTTGCTCACAAAATGTATTGGTCCAGGCTCAGTGCATCCTCCGATTTCAGGCAATCGCCAGAAAAAAGGAGAATTAAAATGAGCAAATCTAAGACAAACAACGACAAAAAATACTACTTACTTTTCGAAACTGATGAGGATGGTGTCCATCAATTTCGTATGGCCTCTATAGAAGATAAAAAAGGCGTAACAATGTCATCTATGCGCGTCGAAGGCACAAAAGTCCCAGCACTTAAGATTGAAGTTGATAAGCCAACCTACGACCTCTTCAAGCGCGAACAATGGATGCAAGAATACCACTATAAAATGGATAACCGATGTATCATCTGTGGCCAAAATGGTAAGAGCCGGATCTGTCCTGCTAGCATCCCAAATCCTTCCTATATTGAAGACGAAACTGCTCCTAAGACAATTGTAAATAATTGCACCTCTTGTCCTTACAGTCGTTCATTTAAATCCTTCAAAGGAAAGGTCTTCTTCTCTACTCTTACTATGACGGATGAGCAGGGAAATGAAGATGATTTCGACCCTGAAGATACAAAAAACACCATCAATTCTGCTGACGAATATGACCGACTACTTAACGGCTTCATCCAGTTTGTAAAAGAGCATTATCCAAAATATGCTCACTATACAGAACTCATTGAAATTCTCGGTTCCGAAGTCGGTTTAAAAGCTGCTGCTTCTGCAATGGGAAAACCACAGAGGACCCTCTATGGCTGGACACGCACGCTTAGACCAATATTTGATGAATACATGCAGACGGTAGTATGCCCTTAGCCAGTAATAGTTTTCTACATACTTTGCCACTGAACTACCGTAGCATGCAAATCAAATCCTATATGATTTTTTCAAACACCAAAGCAATTATATGTACTTCTTGAAAGCTTTCTTAACTCGCAAGCATACATCCATAATATACTCAAATTGATTCGGCCAGTCAGATTGGTTATCAAAATCAACCGACTTTTCAACCAAAATTCTGCTTGCCTTTCTCTCAGGCAGTTCCTGCCAATCAAATTTGATTTCTGCTTCAGACTCGATTTTATCCTTCTTATTTTTTAAGTCGGTAAATAAATCTTTATCATCACTAATATATAGCTCCACGCCAATTGAGTTTCTCTTGCGAATCTGA
>CAVAON010000132.1:0-4632 GCA_963590215.1 Anaerovoracaceae bacterium
ACTGATTTTCTCGAGTCTTCATCAAAAGTATGGAAATACTGCGAGGTAGATAAGTTGGATGGATATGTTTCATCACTTTCCATTCCCAATATTGTATATATACTGAGAAAAGAACTTACTCCGGAAAAAACACTGGATGTTATAAATAAGCTTTTTCTTATATTCTCTATTGAAGATCTGAAAGCTAATGACCTGAAAAGAGCCGCACTTATGCAGACTTCAGATTATGAAGATGCCTTACAAATGGTATGCGCTTCACGCATAAAGGCTGATTTCATAATCACCAGAAACATCAGAGATTTTCTTTCCAGTCCGGTACCGGCAGTTAGACCGTCTGAATTTATCGAACGTATCCAATAGCAAAACAGCGTTCCGACAAGCGCAAGCTCCTGTTCTCATGGAACAATGAAACTCCACTTAGGCATCGAGTTTCTTGATAATATCATTCGCAAACTGGCAAGCGACGAACAGCTTCCCGAGAAAAACAAAGACCCTGCTGTAAATTTACTATTTTAACCGATTGTCTGCACTATATGACTGCCCCTGTCGACTTTCTCCACTCTGAGCTTTGTAGGTATTCTATCCTGAAGTATCTGCACATGAGAAATAATGCCGACAAGTCCATTCGCCTCTTGAATACTATTAAGCACATTCATGGCATCATTTATAGAATCCTCGTCAAGGGAACCAAAGCCCTCATCAATAAATAGGGCCTCAATTTTAATTCCACTTTTTTGAGCTACGGTAGACATACCTATTGAAAGAGCAAGTGAAGCCAGGAATTTTTCTCCACCGGAGAGTGTGCTGACAAATCTTCCTTCATGCTCTTCGCTGTTCCTGTCAAATACCTTTAATTCCAAGCCTCTCTTGTTTGTACCCTGGGCCTTATCATCAGATCTAAATAATCTATATCTGCCACCATGAACCATTTCCAGCATCTTGTTTGCTGCAGCAACAACAGAAGAAAACATGATTCCCAGCACATATCGCTGCAGTCCTGTACCAGAATCACCTCTAAGGTTTTTGGCAAAAGCAAAATCCGCCTCTGCTTCATGGATCTTGTCCTCTATTCCTTGGCCCTCGGCATCGAGTTTATCCTTCTTGTCCTTCAATCGCTTAATCTCAGAATCCAAAATACCGCGCTCTTTAGCATAAGATGTCTGGGCCTTAGTTATCTCCTCTAGTTTTCTGTCACATTCTGCCTTATCCGGCTCTGCCTTGTCCTTTAACTCCTTTGTCAAAATCTTATGGTTCTCATTAGCCGCCTTAACAGCTGCCTTGTAATTTGCGATATCTGTACGCAGAAACTCTATTTTATCCTCTTCTAACATCAGCTCTGCGGCTTCTTCCTCTGAGGTAAAATTATTATCCTTTAATCCTTCTATAGCTGCTTTTGCAGCCTTATCCAACTGTGCTTCTGCTGCCTTGATTTCATTTTCTGCCGGCTCAATTTTAGCCTTTGCCTCTGTATATGCTTCGTTTGCAGACTTCTCGGCAGCCTCTAAAGCAATCTTTTGAGTATCAAAGTTACTTATCTCATCATCCAAAGCCTTAATAGCATCTTCAAGTTGTTTTGATGAAGTAAGGCCCTCTACCAGGTTCTTCTGTATTCCCTCCAGCTTAGCCTCAGCAGCAAAGACCTCATTATACATTTTTTGAGTCTGGGTTCGTTTCTCTTCATATGCATTTTTAGCCGACTCCTGCTGACTCAATATATTTTGAATCGCAGTATATTTTTCCTCAGCATCTTCCTTCTTTTTGTCAACCATAGCCTTTGTGACACTATTATCTGCTTTTATAGCCCTGCAAGGGTGAGCTGTACTGCCACATACAGGGCAAGGCTTGCCATCGACAAGCTGATCTGCTAATTCTCCTGTAATTCCGGCCAGGTAGCGATCCAGCAAATCCTTATGCTCATTATCTAAGCTGTCATAGGCGTTCTGCAATTTAACGATCTGCGGTCCGAAGGTATCCAGCTCCTCCTTGGCTTTTTGTTCCTCAGCCTGAGCTGCTTTTTCTACCATCTTTGCCTTCTTAACTACACTACCGGCTTCATCCAGTCCAGCATAGTCTGCTCTCTTGGCCTCATACTGAATCTTTAGCTTTTTCTTAGCTTCGATTTTAGGTGCGCTTTCATTATGAGCCTTTAATTGTTCAGCGGCACTAATCGCCTTTTTCTCTTTTTGTGTTGCAGCGCTGCGTGCCTTTTCTCCCGCAAGCTGTCTCTCCTTTAAAGCCTCCTTAGTTGCCTTTTCATCCTGCAATAGTTCCTTGACCTTATTAGCTCGGATTGCATCATCAACCGCCTTGCTCCAAGCTTTGCACTCGGCCTTCTGTGCATCCAATTCTTCGACTCTCTTTTCTGCCTTATGAAGGTCACCAAATCTATTAGCAATTGCAAGCAACTCCTGCAACTCCTTTTGTTGCTTCTCATACTCTGCAGCTTTGTAGTCGTTGTCCTGGTCCTCGAGCTGCTTTTCTTTATGTGAAATGACCAGCTCAAGCTCCGCTATCGTCTCACACTGTTCGTCCTTTAAGCTGTTTAAGATCCTATCCTTTTTATCCTTTAGAGCCGCTCTTCTCTCAACCACTTCCTGATACAGCTGCTCGGCAATTTCCTGCCACTTATCCTCTCCAAAGATACTGGTAAGGATTTTTTCCTTCTCGTCAGAATTTGATGTCAACAGTTTCTCAAACTTTCCCTGAGGAAGCACAATTACCTGACTAAATTGCTCGTATTCCAGTCCAATTATTTCAACTGCCTTTTCATTTAAGGCTTTTTCCTTGGCATTCTCCAAAAGAGTTCGCCATACGCCATCCGAATCCTTTTGCATAAGATTATAGGATGCTGAAAGATTCTTTCTCTTGCGCTCAAGTCTTCTTTCAAAAATGTAATATTGACCATTATTCTCAAACTCAAATTTGACAAAAGTAGTGGCATCAAAATCAGCATTGGTACAGCGCATTGAATTAAAGTCGTCTCGACTGTGTCCACTGCTCTTACCATATAAAGCAAAAGTCAGCGCATCAAGAATAGTAGTTTTGCCAATCCCTGTCTTACCACAAATTAAGAATAGTCCTTTTTCAGAGATAGCTTCAAAATCGACAGTTTCATGTCCTGCATATGGTCCAAAAGCCTGAAATTCAACTTTTATCGGTCTCATCCTTCGACTACCTCCTTCTCATAATTCTCCACTGCCTTTTTAAATAGCTCAAGCATATGACTGCTTGGCGCCTCTTCTAATATGTCCTGGCAGTATCTCTTAAAAACAGACTCTGGATCCTGGTCTGCTTTTTCAAACTCCTCAATCGTCATGGTGATTTTGGCATCATCGTGGTCAAAACCCTTACTGCTTACCTCCAGTAGATTAGTATATTTTTCACGGAAAGCCGCCATGGAATCCATGCCCACATAACTGTCTGTCACATCCAGTCTCACATAGCCATTTAAAATATCTTCATCAAAGTCAGCTTTCATCAGCTCATCATAAGTACCTGTCAAGGTTGTGCGTCTATGAAGCTGTGGAAGCGGTATAACCTTCTGTTCCCAAGTATCTGTATCAATTACCGTTACACTTTTCTCCTGGTTCTCTTCTTTGCCAAAAGAATATGCCATAGGTGTACCACTATAACGAATATGCTCATTAATCTTCTGTGGTCCGTGCAAATGGCCAAGAGCAACATAATCAAAGCCATCAAATACATAAGAACCTACCATAGTAGCATGTCCTACTTCTGCTGCTCTGTCACTTGTAGAAGTCTCTGCATTTATGATAAAGGCATGGGATACCAGGATATTTTTATGTCCTGGGACGAATCCGGTTCGATACTTATCAAGTACTAGCTTATAAGCTTCCTCCATAGATGAAATGCTTTCACATTCCTCCGGATAAGTTGTTCTGACTTTATCTGTAGAAATCCAAGGAAGTAAATATATATCAACATCCCCCGCGTTAACTACATATGGCTTTTCTTCCAACGCTCCGGCTATATAAAGTCCGCTCTTTTTCAAGAGCTCATTGCACTGGGAAATTCTCTCTGCTCCATCATGATTGCCAGCTATAAGATACACCGGGATATTCAATGTGGAACAAATATAAGTCATCACTTCATCGTAAAGCTGCAAGGCCTCTTGCGATGCAATGCTCTTGTCAAACACATCTCCCGCCAGCAGGATACCGTCCACCTTCTCATCCACTGCAATCTGGCATATTTTATTAATGGCATATTTCTGATCATCTCTATAAGAAATGCCGCCTCTGAATGTCATACCTAAATGCCAATCTGATGTGTGTAAAAATTTCATGTGAACCTCCTGCTAAAACTCTTGAATTTGTGCCGCTATCTTCACGCCTTATGCCCTCCAATCTGCGCATTACGATCTTTCGCGGTTGCGCCTTCTTGCAGATTCATGCCCTTGAGAATGGCATTCTTGCCGTACTTTTTCTTGATGGCAAGTGTAGCGGCCTGAATCTTCTTTTCGCGCTCCAGCTTCGCAGCCTCCGCTTTTTGTTTTGCCTCCTCGGCAGCGTAATCAGTAAAGAGGTCAAGCTGGTATGTCTCATTGCTTTTCTTTGGGGCATCTGCTTCCGGAAGAACATGGTTTGCAACGACATACATGCGGCGTACCAG
>CAVAON010000133.1:0-4615 GCA_963590215.1 Anaerovoracaceae bacterium
CATTCGATTTAAAAGGCCGATGCTGCTCATATGTACAGAAACCTTAATGATTGTGATTAATTGGTTTAACACAGATAGAGAGGAGTGAATCATATTATGAAGAAAAATCTTGGAGCTAACACACTTGCATTTCCTACACCTGTTTTTATCGTAGGGACATACAATGAGGACGGAACACCAAATGCAATGAACGTTGCATGGGGAGGCGTTGCAGCATCAGTTCCGCCTGCAATTGCAATATCAATCAGAGAAGAAAGAAAGACTTATGAAAATATCAAAAACAAGGGAGCATTTACTGTAAATATTGCAGATGAGGCTCATATTGCAGAGGCTGACTATTTCGGACTTGTATCAGGCAGTGAGGTAAGCAAGTTTGATAATGTCGATATGACAGCAGTTAAATCAGAATTTGTAGATGCGCCATATATAGAGGAATTTCCGGTAGCTATGGAATGTAAGGTTTTGGATATCCGTGAGGTGGGAGGACATATACATATTATAGGCGAAGTCATGAATGTTGTTGCAGATGAGGCTGTATTAAATGACAAAGGTATTATAGATGTTGAGAAGGTAAAGGCCATCGCATATGATCCTGCTGATAACAACTATACTGCTGCAAGCAAAATCGTAGGCAAGGCATTTTCAGCAGGACTTCCGATTATGAACAAAAACAAATAAAGGCAATGCAAGTGCCAAAAGCTGTAAATGAAATCAACCTTAACAAGGTTAATTATACGGGAATATCGTTATATGCGGTATTCCCGTAATTTTTAGGTGTTGCTATAGATTGTTTTCTGTGTTTATGTATTTCAGCGAAGCATTAGGACTGTTTTCTGTCACGTTTTCTCCAAGATATGTGGCACTGCTTAAAAGTACTGTTTCAAGCTCATTACAGTTGGCAAAAGCATAATCTCCGATTGAAAGGAGATTACCTGTTCCCTCAAAATACCTGATTGATGAACCTTTGAACGCGCCATCTCTGACGCGTACTACGGTAGGAGGCAGTATAACCTTTTCAACATACTTGTTGTCACGAAAAGCTTTTTTGCCGATTTTCTCAACATTAAGAAGCTTCGTTTCTGCTTTATTGTTAAGGCTGTCTTTGACTTTAGCTTCAATGCTTTGAGGGATTATGACCTTTGCATCTGTGCCAAGATAAGCTTTGATTGATGCAGATGTTTCAAATATATAATATTCAAAGTCACCTTGTGTTTTAAGATAAAACTGTTTATGTGCAATGCTTGAGCTTTCATTGATATCGGTACCAAACAGTCTGTCAATGGTAGCACCAAGATTTACAGCATGTGACGCTTTGAATAAAATCAGATCTTCAGGTATTATTATCTTTAAGATTTCTGCTTCGAGCTCACTTCTGTTTTCAAAGTATTTTGTTTCGATCCCCAGCCTGTTTGCTTCATCTGATGTGAATTGTATGTGCTTGCCATATCCGAGCAGCAGCTGTATTTTGTGTTTTGCAAGCAGGGGAGCGATTTTTTTGTGAGTTTCCACACTGATATCACCAAGACCCAGAATATCACCAAGAACAGCAATGCGCCTGCCACCTGCAGCGACAGGAATATCGTCCATAGCCTCAAGAGTCTTTTCGATGGCGGTGAGAGAGCTGTTGTAGCAGTCTGCAAAAATATTGTATCCGCACGGGTGTATTATATTCTGACGCATGCCAGAGGGCCTGTATGATGCAATTCCCGATACAATTTCATCGGGTTTGAGGTTAAGTGCCTTGCCGACAGCATAAGCAGCAACGGCGTTCAGCACATTGTGTCTTCCGGGAACAAAAGCTTCTGCTGCATGTTCCTCGCCTGAACAGCGATCAACAATTGTGAACCTGAGACCTGCATTTTCTGTCTTTTCAATATCCTTTGCAAAATAATCTGCAGCCTGGCTTTGAAGGCTGTATGTTACTACCTTTTGGGTAAATGGATGAGACATCAGAATTTCATCATCAAAATTTACGAATGCGATTCCATCCGGTTTTCCGTAGGTCGAAAGGGAAAGCTTATCCTTTGCAAGCTCATCGCGACTGCCGTAAGTTTCAATATGGGAAACCCCGATATTTGTATATAAAACCATGTCAGCTTCAAGCTGCTTTGCAGATAAAGCAACAGTTCCATTTTTGAATGCTCCTACCTCCTGCAGATATACACTGGTTGGTCTTTTGAGCTTTTGAATGTTTCTTGTTACAGAAAACAGAGAATTGTTGTTGCCTTTGGAAACGAGAGGCTTCCTGTAGTGTGCGCGCAGTACAGATTCAATCATTTCCTTGGTCGATGTTTTGCCTGCAGAGCCGGTAACTGCTATTATCTTTGCCTTAT
This sequence comes from Anaerovoracaceae bacterium, assembly GCA_963590215.1. Lineage (GTDB taxonomy): Bacteria > Bacillota > Clostridia > Peptostreptococcales > Anaerovoracaceae > UMGS973. Next base: position 2,334 of record CAVAON010000133.1, read on the forward strand.
GAATTGAGCGGATATAGTGTGAGGCACGAATATATGCATCAGCGATAATGCTTTCGCCGTTTTCGTTTTTATCTGTAATGAGAACCATGTTTTCAGAGTCGCAAGGGACATTTGATATAATGCAAAGACAGCTTGCATTTACTGCAAAATCCAAGGGATTTTCGGCGAAGCTGGAAGACAGTGGCTCAGTTTCCCAGCACATAAAAACAGAGTTTTCTGTGAGTCTGCGAGGGTCTGCCGTGAAATCGCTGACAGGCTGCTCTGCCATGTCTTTAAATTTTTCGGGAAAAGGAAGCTGCGCGATTTCAAAAAAACGTTTCAATGTAAGGTTGCGCTTCTCTTTGTATGCGGCAATAGCAGCTTCTTTTTCAGCCTGCTTACGTGCGAGTCTTTCTTCCTCGGTTTCCTTATGTTTTTTCTTTTTGTTAAATAAAAGCATATATTATCCCTTCTGAAAACAGATGAATGCAGTAAATTATTAAGAAAAAAACCATGGGAGACACATCCATGGTTTTTCGTTTGCTCATGCTGTGTATTTAACTTATACACGGGTGGGGACGGGTGAGACTTAAGCGTTAGCTTTGTTGAATCTTTTTGTTAATCTTGAAACTTTTCTTGAAGCAGCATTCTTGTGAATAGTTCCTTTTGCAGCAGCCTGCATAAGCTTCTTTTCTGCAAGGGCAAGTTTTGCCTTAGCTGTTTCCATGTCGCCTGCTTCTAAAGCTGCGTCGAAGTTCTTTAAAACTGCTTTAAGATGATTCTTGATTCTTCTGTTTCTTGCAGTTTTTTTGTCGATAACTTTGATTCTTTTTTTTGCGGATTTAATATTTGCCATTTAAATTCACCCCACTTTATTATTTTTTAGCTAAATTCGCACGTTTAGTGTATATGAAAAGCAAAGAAAAATCAAGGGAAAAGTGATAAAAATAGGGCAGTCGTTTAAAAATCCAGAAGAAAACCCGGATTTTATAAGTTTAAGCGTAAAACCCACTACCTTTAGGTGATGGGTAGTTCACAAGAGGAAGCCGACTATGGAGAGCTGGAAATATAAAAAAATCAAAAATTGTACTGCAGCTCGATTTTTTGTATGTTAATATGGTATCATGAGATACAAAGGAGAAAGTCACATATGGAAACCAAAGATAAAATTATCAAAATTGAAGATATAGAGAAAAGAAGCAGGCATATCTTTGAATCATCAGACTTTGTAGAAGAGGCGTATCTGTTCGGGTCATATGCCAGAGGAGAAGCAACTCCTAAAAGTGATATAGATTTTATGATTGTACTGAATAGGAAAGTTGGACTTGATTTCTTTGGGCTGTATCATTTTCTAAGTGAAGAGTTTGATAAAAATGTAGATGTGATTACTGAAAAAGAAGCGCTTGAAATAATGCCTAAAAGTATAGAAAGGGATAGGATAAAGATATATGAACGAAAAAACTAAAGTTATGTATCATCTGGCAAGGAGTTATGAGTATCTTTTAGATATTGATGAAATATGTTTAATGTATGATTATGATCTGAATAAAGTAACGAACTCAAAAATTTCTCGCCATGCAGTAAACATGTGTCTTGTTCAGATTGGGGAACATTGTGCAAAGATAAGAGATATTGATAAAGAGTTTTACAATAACAGCAGGCTGTATTTATATAAAATAAAGGGTATGAGAGATAGAATAACTCACAGCTATGGACATATTGACTATGATATTATTGAAAAAAGTGCTTAAAGAAGATATTCCATGCTTGAGAAAATATATAGAAGAAAATATTAACCATGAAGTTTTAGAAAACCCATATGTTTTATATGAAATGGAATATGATGATTATATAAAAGAAATTAATTGCTATTGTGACGAGCTGGAATTATAAAAAAATCAAAAATTGTACTGCAGCTCGATTTTTTATATGTTAATATGGTATCATGTGATGAAACATACTGAAGAATTACAAGAAGCTCTGCTTGACCTTAAAGAAGGCAGCGGCTTTTACAACTGTTCTGATACTCCATAACTATCCTGATAATAGAATATCCTGTTGTAGTTTTGTATAGCAGAAGATGATTTCATCAGAAGGATAGACGCGAAAGTCGGAGAGCTTCAGGATGATGAGGAGGTAAAGCGTATGATGTCTGTTGAAGATGAGGCTGATATACGAAAACCGATTGAAAAGGCAACTGAAGTAGGTAGGACTGAAGGTCTTGCATTGAGATGGCGAGGGCTATGAAGGCTGAGGGTATTGATATAAATACCATAGTCAAGGTGTCAGGTATGCCTAAAGAG
>CAVAON010000134.1:0-611 GCA_963590215.1 Anaerovoracaceae bacterium
CATCATAATAGCACCGTATTCAATGGCTTTAAAAGAGGAGGAAGCGTAATTGCCGGGATTATACTGATACATTTCTACAAGTGCAAGATTCAGACCTTCGGTATCTCCCATTTGAAGCGCATGGATCAGCTTTAATTCAGTGGAATAAGGAGTGTGGTTTAAATTCAATTCCGAATCAGAGTCCATATGCTGTTGGTAGGAATAGATATCTTCGGATATCAAATCTGCATTGCTGGTGATATCTTTCAAAACAGAAAACGCAGAGTTGGAGGATGCAAATGGTCTGACTGACAGTATCTGGCAGGATGCATACAGATCATCTAACAGATGAATAATATTTGTTACCTGCTCCACGGATGCGCGTGCAATCGGGAAACTGAATTTCTCATGGATATGATGTGTGATGCAGTATTGTTTTTGGATATCTTTGTGGATAGCAAGAAGGGAGCATGGACCAATAAGAATGGTAGAACCATCGGTATATTTTTGGGTATAATAAAAAATTTCATCAATTGTGGTATCTTTTGTATAGCCAACTGAACGCAAAGCCACTAATAGCATTTTTGCATGTGGTGTCTTCTCATGAGTCTTCTTTGCCATACTATTTATCC
>CAVAON010000134.1:621-4567 GCA_963590215.1 Anaerovoracaceae bacterium
TCTCTGAAATCTCTCTATGTCACTTATATATGTTCTATGTAAACCAGCCATTTCTGCAAACTTCTCCTGAGAAATATTTTTTTCCTCACGATACTTTCTTAAATTGGATCCAAATACCTTCAAAATGTCCATAATAGTTCAACCTCCACAATTGTAGATTTTATAATATGAATACAAAAAGTCTACAGACAATACGTTTCATTATTATTTCTAAATACTTTCACTTGCAAGCCCGCAAGCCCGCGAGCAGTGCCTTTGTGATCACACAAGGCCAATTCGCTCGTTGGTGAGTATTCCCCAATCCCCTTGAATGTCATCTTCGATGCCAAGCTACGCCCACAAAAGTGTGCTATATTGCATTTACCCCGAGCGGTCTATTCGCAAAATCGAAGAACGCTCTAAAATAACGCACAAAAAAAGAAGGGCAGCCCCAGGTTCTACAAACCTGGCGACTGCCCTATAATCCTTACCTCTCCTGCCCTCGCTTTTTCTTCAAGTCCTCTTCCTGGCACCAGCTCTGCTGTGCCGCATAGAAGGATTCCACATTCTGCTTGGCGATTTGGTAATCTCGCATCTCTTTTTTTATTTTTTTGTATTCGCTGTAGGCTTCCTTTTTCTCAGAAAGCAGGATGGCAAATTCTGCATTTAGATCCTTGACCTTGGGGATCTTGCCATCTGGCAGCTTGGAAAATGCTTCCTTGGCTGCCTTGTGAAGTATGATTTCATCACGGTGGGCCTCATAGAATTTCTTGCTATAGCCGGATTTCCTATAAGCCACATAAGTATCCCTAGTCTTAGAATAGTTGATGATATGTGTCTTGATAACCTTGTTTGCTGCCATCTTCTCCTCTGCAGCTTTGATGCGATTCATGAGCTCATGGTACTTGGCCGATGCGTCATTTACCAAAGCATCCAGCGTCTCCTTGTCGTGAATATCATGCTGCTGCAAAAATAGAATCGACTCAGCAAACTGTTTGGCATTATATTTCTTTGCCCATCTCACATAGCCGCCATTCTTGCCCTGGGCCATCTTTTCCTGGATATCTACAACCAGGTCAAACTTGCGCTTCTCAGGTTTTGCCGCTGGCTGACTATCCGATTTTTCTTTTCTGGCAGGAATCTCTTTTTCACCAGCCAGGATTTTCTCCAGACTCTCCTCGGTAAAATCATCCCCCAGGGAACGAAAACGAATAAAGCGTTTCTGCTCATTTCCGCGGAGTGCTGTATGCTTGCCCCGCTTAATCTCATATCCCTGGTCCTGCAATAGCTTTAACAGCTGCTCAAAGTCTGCCGGCTTTTGCTCCAGGGCATTTAGGATATCCTCCCTGATCACATCTCTGATATTTACCCTGTCAGGATATTTGCTGCGCTTTACTCTTTCGCTAGGCTTGGACTTTGGTATGATGGACAGTCCATGCTCCAGGCAGATGATGTCGCTCAGCCTCTGCAGAGCAATTGCCGAAAACCAGAAATCACGAAACTTCCTGTCGCAGTCCAGATTAGTCGAATTAAAAATGATGTGATTGTGAATATGCGCCTTATCCACATGAGTAGCCACGATAAAAGCATGCCTTCCCTTGGTAAAACGCATACCCGTTTCGTAGCCTACCTCATTAGCCTCCTCTGGGGTAATCTCCCCAGGTTTAAAGGACTGGCGGATCTGATAGGCAATCACATCTCCCTTGGGCTGGCGCCAGGTCTTGCGTAAATATTCTTTTTTGCTCTGGGCAAATTCCAGGTCCACCAGCTCAGGGGTGCACTGATAGGATGAGATATATTTCCCATCCTCAGTCTTGGCCCCATTCATGGCATAGTCTGTCCTGTCCTTTAGGCACTGGGCCAGGCTCCTGCCCTTGTTCTGATGCATTGCTATCAGTCTTGTTGCCGCCATTTTCTCACCTGCCTTACATTATTGCTGTCAGCTTATCCAGCACTTTTCTCATTTCCTGTAAAATTTCCTTCTGGTTACTTTTTAATTCCTCGATATCCTCCCGATAAATGCTGCCGGTCTCATTTGCCTTTTTCGCATACTGATTGAGGTTATTACCTGACCTTTGAAGAAGCCTGAGGATTTCCTTTAGGTCGGATAAATCCAGCACCAGCACATAGCCATTTAGCGCCATGCGAAGAAGATATGCTGTCATGCTTTTGATGCCTGCATCTTCCATCCTTGCCTTGATTTGCTCCACCTCCTCCGGAGTCACCCGGATGTGAATATACTTGGACCGCTCTACCATCTAATCACCTCTTTTCAAAATTCAGCTCAAAGCTGGCCCGCTGATTTTCATCTACTGTCTGTAACTTTATTTTTCCTGCAACTCTACTTGCCATAACTTTACGCCTCCTTCAATACTTCTTTTGTTAGTGCCATATATGCAAATGCTGCCTTACCCTTCGGATCATAAGAATAAATACTGCCACCTTCTACGCTAATCTCCGATGCTCTGACTGACATTGGAATCTCTGTAGCAAATACCTTAATAGAAGCTGCATAAGTGTCATAAACCATAAGAGCAATATCTCTAGCATAATTGGTACGATTGTCTACCATGGTAAGAAGTATTCCTTCAATGGTAAGCTTTGGATTGAGCTGCTTTTTAACTCTGCCGATTGTCTTAATCAGCTGCTGTAATCCCTTGACCGGAAGATAAGCAGCCTGAACTGGTATCAAAACTGAGTCTGCACTTGCCAGGGCATTAATCGTCATCATGCCAAGAGAAGGCATACAGTCGATAATAATAAAATCATAAAATTCACGGAGCTTATCTACCATGCTCCTTAAAATCAGCTCCCTGCTCATGGCATTTACCAGAGATACCTCAATAGCTGACAGTTCTATATTAGCCGGTATCAAATCTACCCCTTCCTTATGATGAAGAATAGTCTTCTCCAGGTTCAGCTTCTCATCGTTTACAATATTCATCATGAGTGATGCCAGAGAATACTCCATCTCATCCGGCTCTTCATAACCCAGGCTGATAGTAAGTGAGCCCTGTGGATCTGCATCTATGAGAAGCACCTTCTTGCCTGACTGAGCCAGGCCAATTCCCAGATTTACACAGGATACGGTTTTTCCCACCCCGCCTTTTTGATTTGACACTGCAATTACCTTACACATAACTTTCTCCTCCTTTAAAACCAATTGCTATCTCTCCAAGTTTTCAAAATATCCAAGATTTCTCTACGCATCTGCTCTGATGTATAGGACTTTGGAAAAAAGGTATATAGCTGCTCATTCTTAAAAACCACTCTATCTATTTCCTTTTGCTTTACCTCACCTAAAATATCTTCAGCCACCTGCTTAGATAACTTATTTTCATTACCCAGCTGCTTTAGTCTAAGTGCCTGGGATAATGATGGTGTACATAAAGATAAATCCATTGCCTCTAGGACCTTTCTTTGATCCTCCGGTTTTAAATAGGCCAGCTCCACAGCCGGAGTAAATCCCATCAAGCCTTCATCAACTCTATCCATCAGCTCCGGAATAAGTTCCGTAATCTTGATATAGCGCTGGACCTGCTTTGGACTATCCCCTGTTTCCTCACTGATAATCTCCAAACCATTCTTTTTAGAATTCTGGTCAATTTGGCCATCTTTCTTTCGGCCAACCTTCTTTTTCAAAACATCATATTTCATCTTATAGGCATGAGCCTTTTCACTTGGAAGAATACGCTCCCTTTGCAGATTGGAATCCACCATCTCCACAATGGCCTGCTCATCTGTCATATACCGTATGAGTGTTGGTACTTTTCTGTAGCCCAACTTTTCAGCGGCGAACCTCCTCCTGTGTCCGGAAATTATTTCGTAGTAGCCTTCTTTCCTTGGCCTCACCACAAGGGGTGTGATAATTCCGTATCTCTTAATACTGTCCTGCAGCTCCTTCATCTGCCTATCCATGTTTACCTGAAATGGATGATTCTCAAATGTCCTTAGCCGCTCCAGCTCA
>CAVAON010000135.1:0-4544 GCA_963590215.1 Anaerovoracaceae bacterium
GTTGTTATCAGTGCCATATAACCTCTCCTATTTTATCTTGAAAGAAACTCCGCAAGCTCCACAAGCTCCAGGTTGCATACTGTGGAAGTCTCAACGGCTTCTTTGATTTCAACATTTATAATATGATCATCCTGAATTCCGACAGCTCTGCTGTCGCTTTGTTCATTTATGAGTCTGACCGCTTCGTATCCCATCATGCAGGCTCTCAATCTGTCTGACGCCGATGGTGTGCCTCCTCTCTGAACATAAGATAAAATTACTTTTCTGACCTCAAATCCTGTTTCTCTGTATATTACGTCTGCTATATCATCCGTAGATACAGCAGCTCCCTCTGCGCGTATTATGATACTGTGGTTTTTACCTTTATCTCTTGCCTCAACTATTCTCCTGCATACATCATACGGTTCCTGAGCAACCTCCGGAATCATAATGCATTCCACCCCTGCCGCTATCCCCGCATAAAGCGCAATATCACCGCAGTTTCTGCCCATAACTTCAACTATTGTGGTTCTGCCATGCGAACCTGCCGTATCCTGTATTTTGCTCACCGCATCTATTACAGTCCCTACCGCAGTATCAAAGCCTATAGTATAGTCGGTATACCCCATATCGTTATCTATTGTGCATGGTATGCACATTACATTCATGCCCAGTCCGTTCAGCAACTGCGCACCTTTGAATGAACCGTCACCGCCACACACAATAAGAGAGTCAATTCCATGCAGTCTGAGGTTTTTAAGAGCTGTTTCTCTGCCTTCCTCTGTAAGAAATTCTTCGCATCTTGCTGTTCTGAGGATTGTACCTCCCCTCTGCATTATATCCTCTACATCTGTCGCATCCATAAATTTCATGTCATCATCGATAAGACCTCTGTAGCCCTGCTGTATACCCATAACATCCATGCCGCAGGATATACCTGCACGCACCACTGTGCGTATTACGGCATTCATCCCCGGAGCATCTCCTCCGCTGGTTAATATTCCGATTTTTTTCATGTGCAGCCCCTCCTGTTTCGGCAATTTTGCCTGAGCATGAATTTTCTATGCAAAGAGACTCATGCTCAGACATTTTTTCTCTGCTAATAATATTTATTTACTCTCTTCAAGCACTTCTTCCATTGCTTTCAGTGTACTGTCAACATCGTTTTTGGTATGAGCGTATGAAAGAGTAAGTCTTTTAGGCTCTGCCGGAGCCCAGTAATGACCCTTTTGAATCATAGCCTTACGGAAAGCAATTGATTTTTCTGCATTACCTTTGAGTATATCCTCGTGGTTATTAAAAGGTCCCTTTGCCCAAATAGGCACAGAAATAGAACCATATCCGATTACTGAAACCTCTTCTTCGTACTTGTCAAATATTGCCTGCATATTTTTGCGATAATAATCTCCAAGTTCAAAAATGTATTCAAATACCGGCTCTTTTTCGAGAAAATCTATTGTGGCAATCGCTGCTGCAACGCAGGCAGGATGACCGTTTGTTGTACCCTGAAAGCTTACACCTCCACCCGGATTTGTACTGAAAGTATCCATTATTTCTTCTTTGCCCATAATAAATGCTATCGGATAACCGTTTCCGAGAGCTTTGCCCATTGTAGTCAGGTCAGGCGTAACACCGCAGATCTTCTGGTAGCCACCAAGGCCTACTCTGAATCCTGTTATAACTTCATCAAAGATAAGAACTATGCCGTTTTCATCGCAAAGCTTCCTGAGTCCCTGAAGGAACTTGTCCTCAAGCATAACGCATCCCAGATTGTGAGCTATAGGCTCTACTATTATTGCTGCAACCTCACCTTTGTTTGCATTGATTGTTTCCTCTACATTTTCGAGGTCATTAAGTCTGCAAATAAGAGTTGCATCCACTGCGGCATCAAACATTCCCTCTGAATTAGGGTTACGCTTATACAGCATATCCACCGGGGTATAGCAGTTCCTCAGCACATAGTCATGCCATCCATGGAAGCATCCCTGAAACTTGATTACTTTTTCACGTCCTGTAAAGGCTCTTGAAACTCTTATTGCGTGATATGTGGCTTCTGAACCGGAGCTGCATGAAAGCGCCTTATCTGCGCATGGCACGTGTCTGCATATACGTTCTGCCAGCTGGATTTCAAACTCGGTTACACCAACACCATACTGATCATGTCCGTCTATCGCCTTTGCTACGGCTTCTTTTACAACGGGGTTGTTATATCCAAGGATATATGGACCCCAGCAACCGTTGTAGTCGATATATTTATTGTCATCCCAGTCCCAAAGATATGCACCGTCACCATGTTTCCACATCATAAACGGCTCCATACTGCGTATTGAAGAATTAACTCCGCCAGGTATTACAGCTCTGGCTCTGTCTATCATTTCCTGTTTAGTATGCATTTACTTTTCCTTTCTTTTTAGTGCTTTGTACGCTTTATTAATGATTTCAGTATATGTAAGACCGAATCTTTTCATCAGATAATCTTTTTTGCCCACTTCGCCAAAAACATCGTCAACTCCGACAGCCTCTACAGGGCAAGGGCAGTTTGCTGCAACACAGTCTGTAACCGCACTGTAAAGACCGTTTATGCTTCTGTGGTTTTCGGCAACAACCAAAGCACCTGTATCTTTAACGCATTCAATTACAGCCTCTTCATCCAGGGGTTTAATTGTAAACATATCCACAACTCTCGCACTTATCCCACCCTGTGCAAGCTCATCAGCCGCCTTGAGTGCTTCTGACACCATCAGTCCGCACGCAATAATTGTAAGATCACTGCCGTCTCTGAGCATATTTGCTTTTCCCAATTTGAAGTCTGCATCATCCATATATACCGCCGGGGCTTTTTTGCGAAGACATCTTATATAAACGTTGCCGTACATCTTTGCACTCTCTGTCAGTATATGTTCAAATGCCACCGGATCGGCAGGTTCAACAACCGTCATTTCAGGAATACTTCTCATTATTCCCGCATCTTCAAAAGGCATATGTGTGCCACCGTTTGTTTCTGCTCCGACACCTGCATCCCAGCCTATGATTTTAGCGTTAAGATGCGCATATCCGCAGGAAAGAAACGCCTGATCAAAAACTCTCCTTGTCGCAAACACACCGAATGCATTCAGGAAAGGTATCTGTCCCTCTGCCGAAAGTCCTGCTGCAACTCCCACAGCATTGGCTTCCTGTATTCCCAGATTTATATACTGCTTGGGATATGCTTTTTTGAAATCTCCCGACGCCATCGATCTGCTGCAGTCAACATCAAGAACCATAATATCGCTGTTCTGAGCGCCGAGTTTAACCATTGTTTCAGAGTATACATCTCTCATGGCCTTGTCGTTATCGGCTCTGTAATTGTTCAGGTTAGAAATTTTATTCATATATTTCCTCCTTTCCTACTATGCCCGCTTCAAATCTGCGGTTTATTTCATCAGCGGCAGCCGCCGCATCTTCTTTTGTAAATGCCATATGATGGTTTGCTTCTGTTGCTTCGGCAAAAGAACAGCCTATACCTTTAATAGTATCGAGAATTATAACTCTCGGACCGTCTTTTGCCATACTTGCCTCTGTTGCACTCAGGACTTCATCTACATCATAGCCTTTAACTGTGGCACACTTCAGTCCGAATCCCTCGACCTTTTTCTGGAGGTCAAACGGCCTGCATACTTCCTCAAGCGTACCATCAAGCTGTCTTTTGTTGTTATCTATATATACTGTAATGTTGTCAAATCCCTGATGCGCAAGGAACTGGAATGCCTCCCATACCTGTCCCTCCTGAAGCTCCCCGTCGCCTAATATTGTATAGACTCTTGAGGTGCTTCCTTTTTTCTTCAGAGCTGCCGCCATACCGCAGGCTACCGAAACGCCCTGTCCAAGAGATCCTGTTGACATATCAATTCCCGGTGTCTTAACTCTGTCACAGTGACTTGGCAGATCTGTTCCGCCCTGATTTAACGTATCAAGCCATTCTGTCGGGAAGAATCCCTCCAGCGCCAGCGCTGCATATACTGCAGGACCGCTGTGGCCTTTTGAAACGACAAGCCTGTCCCTGTCTTCCCAGCGAGGATTTTTAGGATCATACCTCATAACCTTGCCGTACAATACTGCCAGCACATCACATATTGACATTGCTCCGCCCACATGACCGCCGCCTGCAGCCGCCATACATTCCAATGATTTTATACGTATGTCTGCCGCCAGTCTGCGAAGGCGTATGTTTTCTGAATTTATCATCTGACAACCACTTCCTTTCATCAAATAAACTGAATATTTGCAAATGCATATTATCACAATTCGAAAAACGTTTCAAGCAAAAAATGAAAATAAATCAAAATAAATTATAAACAGCGGACAAAACGACGCATTTAACGGGAATATTCTAACGCATTTCAAGGCAGCAGAGATGTGCATAAAATAAAAAATGCAAATATCATACAAAATAATTGCATTTTTGTGCCATAAGATAATATGAATATATACAAATCAATGGTCAAGATAACAATTCGCATCAATTCTGGCTCATTGACCATCCGCCACCTCTTTGTTTCAATCTTTTGCCCTCTATCCTATACTGC
>CAVAON010000136.1:0-4530 GCA_963590215.1 Anaerovoracaceae bacterium
AAACAGATTCGGTTTCCATGATTTTTAGACCTCTTTTTAAGTGTACTACAATATGGTATCATAATATTATCGATATGACAAAAATTTTTGTTTGAGGTGAGTTGAATGAAAAATATTGAAATGTATGTAAATACACCTGTTAAAGGTAGGCTGCCGCAGCAGTTTAATGAGAAGAATTATCAGAGTGTGCAGGCGTATCATAAGAGTCTTGATGTATATGAGCCGACGCCTCTTGTAAGCCTCGATAAGCTTGCTTTAGAGCTGGGAGTGAAATCTGTATATATCAAAGACGAATCAAAACGGTTCGGGCTTAACGCCTTCAAGGGCCTTGGGGCATCTTATGCTGTAGGCAATATCCTCAAAAATATGGATCCTGACAAAGCTCCTGTATTCGTTACAGCAACAGACGGTAATCATGGCAGAGCAGTAGCATGGGCGGCAATGCAGGCAGGCTGCAAATCAGTTGTGTTTATGCCAAAAGGTACAGCAAAGTGCAGGGTAGATGCTATTCATGAAGTGTCGGATGCAGATGTTACGGTAACTGATATGAATTATGATGATGCGGTGAGATTTGCAGCGGCATATGCGCATGAGCATAACGCTTATCTGGTACAGGATACAGGCTTTGAAGGATATGAGGATATACCATGGGATATTACACTCGGATATACACACATGGCGGCAGAAGCGGCTGATGTGCTTGGAGAAATTGTTCCTACTCACGTATTCCTTCAGGCTGGAGTCGGTTCTATGGCAGGAGGTGTGCTTGGATACCTGACAGACAGATATGGAAGCAATGTGTTCAAAACAGCAATAATGGAAGCTTATGATACTGCCTGCATATTTGATTCAGTAAAGCAGGGAAAGCTTGTCGCCTCAGAAGGTGATTCAGCAACCATAATGGCGGGGCTTAACTGTGGTGAGGCTAACATATTCACATTCCCCGTGCTGAGAGATTTTGCCGAGTTCTTTTTCAAGTTGCCTGATTATGTTACGAAAGAGGGGATGAGAAGACTTGCCAAAGAGGGAGTTGTTGCAGGTGAGTGTGGTGCAGTTGGCACAGGTCTTCTTTTGAATCTTTGCCTGAAAGAAGAGCTTGCAGGCATGAAAAAGCAAATGGAGCTTGACGAGAACTCAGTCATACTTCTTTTCAGCACAGAAGGCAATACAGACCCGGATAGCTATGACAGGATTGTAAACGGGTAACAAACTCAAGAAGCTGCTTTATAAATTGAATTGATAACAATTTCCGTGATGACAGCAATTGCAATTCCTGTCACTGCGGAGAGTGCACAAAAAAACATATTATCAGTGCTTCCTGAGACAAAGATAGTTGCAATAGCTGCAAATACAGCCGGAACTTTGTTGAACCATGTATTAGAAAGAAACCTTATATGGACAAAAATCAGCAGAAATGTAAGTATGAGCTCTGCTGTGGCAAGGGCTGCGATATGCGGCATATGAAGCTGGTCTTCAAGCAATATGTAACCGTACATATAACCGAATGCCCATATGTATCCTGAAAGCAGGCTGCATATGTAGTTTGGAAGCTGTTTTTTGTCTGCGCCGAATGCCATCGTAAGAAAGAATCCGATATATACTGCCCAAAGCAGGCCGTTTAGGAACGGCACTGCAGTAAAGATGAGAGTTATGAGGGCGAATGCGATGCCCCGGACTGCTGCTGTGATGAATGCTTTGTTTTTTCTCAAGGTTGATCTCCTGACTATTCAATGCCTGTGTTGTTTTCTTTTATTTTAGTTTTGATGCTGTCAAGCAAAGTCTTGACTTCATCATTTTGCGACAGATCATAGACGATATCAAGAAAATACAGGGCAGACTCCATATTCTTTGACTTCAGATCATCAAGGGCATAAGCATAGGCACTGTTTAGAAGAGCCTTGTTTGCACCAAGGGGAAAGCCTATATCATGTGCATATTTGCGCACATCAAGCAGTGTAGGCATATAGAATTCATCACCAAGGAGCTGCTCTAAAACTGTAAGCGCTGCCGATGCCGGCTTATATGAAGGATCATATTTCAGGATGAGCACATAGCAGCCTGCGGCTTCGGCAAACCATTGCTTTTCTGTGAAATAGTATGCCAGATTCATATATGATTGCAGGAGATCTGATGTTTTGAATACGTTTGAAAAAGCGTTGAGTGCAAGAAGCCCGTATTTGTCGATGTCGCCGCTTTGCTTAGCAGCTTCCATGTATCTCCATGTGTATTTTATGGCGATTGGGTTCCATTTGATAGCTTTGCGATAAAATGCTGCACTCTCTGTATATCTGTTTAGTGCAAACAGTATATCGCCATGGAGAGTGTAAATATCGGAATAAGGAAAATCTGCATATTCAAGCTCCTTTTGAGGCTTGTACAGTTCTCTGTATACGACCTCTTCCATAGGTTCAGTAAAGTTATAGTATTCTGTATTTGTGAAGTCTGTATTCAATGCCTTGTCATCGGCTGATGCGGTGAATGTCTCTGAAAGCTCAAGAGCTTTTTCATACTGTTTTTCTGCAAGCAATTCCTCTATATCATCAAGTATAGAAACGAAAGAGTTTTTTGTAGCTGTAAACCATTTGCGCAGTGCAGCTATTTCATTGTTAAAGTCCATTTAAATCACCTCGATTTATTTATATATATCATGTCTTCTGTATATACCTTATCCATCACATAATCCCAGGGCTCTGCAGGTATATGCTTTGTTTTTTGAGCTTCAAAAGCCACTGCTACGATGCGTGCATTCAGGCATTCTGGCAGAAACCTGTCGTAATATCCGCCGCCCATTCCTATCCTGCTGCACTCCTCATCAAAGGCTGTGCATGGGCAAATTACAAGATTTATCTCTGCAGGCATATATTCTTTTGATTTTTCTCTTACAGGCTCAGTAATACCATAGCTTCCGCAAACCCAGGCATCATCTGATAAAGGTTCAAGAGCTATCATTTCTGTCTTGCTTGTGCAAAGGGGATACAGCAGATGCTTACCATATTCCTTTGCGGCCCTGGTCAGGAGGTTTAAGTCAACCTCTGCACCGAAAGCTCTATATATCATAATGACTTTTGCATTTTTGAATTCGTCTGAAGCAATCACTTTTTTTGCAATTGCAGCTGATTTCTCAAATCTTTCGTTTGCAGGCAACGCGGCTCTGCTGGATTTGCCTGTTTTTCGAAGTATCTGAAGGGTTTCCTTGTTTTGAATCATTTCAACATTCTCCTGTTATCCGGCCATGTCTTGCCCTCATCAGTGTGTGGTCAACTACCATAATATCCTGTGTCAGTTATTGTACCGATAAATCAACTCTAAAAGAGATTTGTTGCATTTGTTTTTGTTAGTACATAATCACACGAAAAAAGGGCTTGCAGCATCGACAATTAAAGCCCTTAGTGCGACAGCCCTTACAGCTGTTTTTCTCTTCATGAAGTGTCAAAGACGGGGGATTCGATTAGCATGAACTGTGCTATTTGTAAAGATAAAGCTTGCTGTCATCGTTATGGTGGAGCATAGGGGGCTCGAACCCCTGACCTTTTGACTGCCAGTCAAACGCGCTCCCAGCTGCGCCAATGCCCCACATCTATGAGACTATATTCTATTATTTGCAAGGTTTTGTCAAGACCCAAAATGATGTTTTGTGGATTTTTATGGGACAAACGGCTGCGAGGTGCGATTTTGGTTACTGATTTCGTTCCAAAAAAACATGGAAAAACGTGATGAGATGCAGAAACTGAACAGGGCGCTGAAATGCGGCTTTACAGATGACGAAGTGCATAAGGTTGCAGGAAGTAGACTTGGCTGGGATACAAGTCCTGTCCGCCGAATGACTGAAATCAAATGTCACATAAAAATGATTCACGCAGCATATAGACCCGAAAAACAATAGTGGAGAGGCAATGGCTTTTTCTGACTATTCTTTAAACGCGGAATTCTAAAATCCTGTGTTAGTATTAGAACAGACAATGAAACACAGGAGAATGATATTATGAAAGGGTTTAAAAATAATATTCCGGGAATACTGATCTGCCTTGCCATTGCTGTGCCTGCGTGGGCTTTCGGCAGACTGGTTCCGGTAATAGGTGGTCCTGTGACAGCCATAGTCGCAGGTATGGTTATCGCGCTGTTTTGGAATCCGGGAGAGAAATGCAGACCGGGCGTAAGTTTCGTGTCAAAGAAGATACTTCAGACAGCGGTTGTATTTCTGGGCTTTGGTCTTAATCTCAATGTGATTTTAAGTACAGGCAGACAGTCTCTTCCTATTATTCTGTGCACAATATCAATATCGCTTGTTATAGCTTTTGTGATGCACAAATGGGCCAAAATAGATTCAAACACAAGTATTCTGATAGGTGTGGGCTCGTCTATATGCGGCGGCTCAGCAATTGCGGCAACGGCGCCGGTGATAGGTGCGGACGATGATGAGGTTGCGCAGGCCATATCAGTGATTTTTCTTTTTAACGTTATTGCGGCCCTTGTATTTCCGACAAGCGATATACAACTGTTATCAAGTGCTGATGCACGGTCTAATGACAG
>CAVAON010000137.1:0-4503 GCA_963590215.1 Anaerovoracaceae bacterium
CTTAGCCCTTTGGAACTGTTTGCGGCATATATTAAATATGCTGCAGATGAGGACAAAGCAGCGTACTCATCTGAACTCCTTGAGCAGGGAGAGGAAATTTTAGATATGGCAGAGAATATATTCAGAGAGATTACTCTAAATGAGAGAGCCTGGCTTGAGAAAAGGTCAAGAGAGCTGGCAGAGCATACACGGGCCAGTGAGCTTTATCATGCCAGAGAGGAAGGCCTTGAACAAGGTAGGAGTGAAGGCCTCGAACAAGGTAAAGCTGAGGGCCTTGCAGAAGGCGAGGCTTCTGGCAGAGCAGAAAGGGAACTTGAGATGGCTAGGGCTATGAAGGCTAAAAACTATGCAATTGATGAAATATCAGAGCTTACTGGATTGTCTAAAGATGAGATAGAAGCCTTATAATGGCTATAACAACAAAGTCAACTACCCACCACCTAAAGGTAGTGAGTAGTTGACTTGATATAAATGACAGCATATGGCATAATAAAGGGAATAAATAAATCAGGTATGGATAGACTGATACAGCAAATTACTTGGACAAGGAAGGGTGTGTAGAAATTCATGTTCACGGCAAATAAACTCGTAAATAATAAGAAAAAAAGCGTTATGCAGATTGCGAGTTTTATCTTATGCATCCTCCTTATAATTGCATATATAATTCCTGTATCCGTATATGCTGCAGGAAATGAAAAAAAGACAGTTCGTGTCGGCTGGTTTACAAGTGATCTTTTTCAGGAAGGCGAAAGTGAAGATGAACCAAAGAGCGGTTATTCATATGACTATTTGAGAAAGCTTGCTGATTACGCCTCATGGGAATATGAATATGTATACGGTGACTGGTCTTCTCTTTATGACAAGCTTTGTGAAGGTGAAATTGATTTTATGGCCGGTATGTCTAAAACAGATGAGAGGGAGAGTCTTATGCTGTTTCCGAGTGCAGCAATGGAAACAGATGAATACTATCTTTACAAACGTTCAGAAAATTCTTCAATCCGCATGAGCGATTTATCTTCATTTGACGGTAAAAGGATAGGCCTTTTGAGAAATAACCGTATATCTGATTTTACAGAAAAATGGGTCAGAGAAAACAATATAAATGCAAAGATAATATACTTCGATACCTTCGATGCTTTGCATGAATCATTTGAACAAGGGAAGATTGACCTTGAACCGAGGACATTTAGTGGAGCTTCGGATTATGCAGGAATCAGCCCTGCAGTCAATCTTGGAGAAGAACCTTCATATCTTGCAGTAAACAAAAAAAGACCTGATCTGTTAGATGAATTAAACGATGCAATAAACAGTATGAATACTGTGGAGCCATATGTGTTGCAGGAATTGAAATACAATACTTATGGTGCAGCATATACGGGAAGAGCATTGACTGATGAGGAGGCGGCATGGCTTGAGAAACATCCTGTAATCAAGGTGGGATATATCGATAATTATCTTCCTTATTGCGCAACAGATGAAGAAGGAAATGCAACCGGACTTATGACAGACGTATTGTCCGGTATATTGGCATCCCTTGAAATAGAGGAAGATGTAGATATACAATATATATCCTATAATAAATATCAGGAAGTGGTTAATGCTCTTGTTTCGGGAGAAATTGATATGGGATTTCCTGTTTCAAGTGACAGATGGAGACTTGAGCAGGATGGTATAAGCGCTTCGGCTGATGCCATTACAGACAGGGGATCATTTTTTTACAAATACAGATATGGAAGACATGAAGTGTCTAAAGTAGCTGTTGTTGAGGGTAGTGTTTTTCAGGAGGAATATACCCGGAGTGCGAGCGGATATCCTGCTGCTGAAATTGTATATTATCCGACTATCGATGACTGCCTGGACGCAGTGCTCAAAGGAGAGGTTGACGGTACAATTCTGGACTCCCTGCGGGAGCAGTATGTCACAGGCAAATCAAAATACAGCAAATTGTCAAATATACAGCTTGGTGAGGCTACAGGCAAATGCTTTGGAATAGAGCAGGGCAACAAAGAGCTGCTTATGATTGTCAACAGAGGATTGAAAATACAGGGTTCGACTTATGGCTTTGAATGCGCATCTCAATATCTGAAAGAGTTTTATTCATATGGAATACTTGATTTTGTCAGAAATCATCTGATTGAGACATTTGTTGTTTCAGGATGCATTATCATTACAATTATTGCCTTGCTGATTGTGTATATTCGCAGACAAAGGCATGATATTGCAGTCAAAGAGAGCCTTAAACGTGAGGCCGAAGAAGCCAATGCAGCCAAGAGTATGTTTTTATTCAATATGTCCCACGATATCCGTACTCCGATGAACGCTGTTCTCGGGTTCAATGAGCTTATGCTCAGGGAAATCAATAATCCTGATAAGCTCAAAAGCTATATAGACAAAATAAGGGTTTCTGGAGAATATCTGCTGGGACTTATCAATAATGTTCTGGAAGTTGCTAGAATAGACAGCGGACGGGAGAGTATTGATGAGGAATTTGCAGACCTTATGGACGAGAGCTACTATACTGTTTTTGAAAACGAAGTCCGCAAAAAAAAGCTCAATGTGACGCGCAATATTGATGTGACTCACAGATATGCATATACGGACGCACAGAAAATACGAGAGATACTCTTGAACATATTGTCTAATGCAATTAAATATACGCCGGAGGGTGGCAGCATAAAACTTAATCTGAGCGAGCAGCCATGTGATAAAACAGGTTATGCTACATACATCTGTGAAATATCTGATACAGGCATAGGTATGACAGAGGAATTTCAAAACCATGTTTTCGATACATTTGCAAGAGAGCATAACTCTACAGAAAGTAAGGTCATGGGTACAGGACTTGGCATGTCAATTGTCAAGAAGCTGGTTGATCTTATGGGAGGAACCATATCTGTCCAGAGCAAGCCTGGTATGGGAAGCACATTTACAGTAACCATGGATCTGCGTATAGTGGACAATCCAGATGAATACTTAAAAAAAGAGCAGGAAAGTGAAAATGAGGAAGAGCTCAGCCTTGACGGCATGAGGATATTACTTGCAGAAGATAATGAACTTAATGCAGAAATTGCAAAAGCTATCCTGGAGAATATCGGTGCGGCTGTAGAAGTAGCAACAGATGGTATTGAATGTATTGACATGCTTCAAAATCATGGGGCAGGATATTATTCGCTGATACTTATGGATATACAGATGCCTAATCTTGACGGCTACGGCGCAGCTAAAAAAATCCGTGCTCTGGAGGATTCCGGCAAGGCAAATATACCTATTATAGCTATGACGGCAAATGCTTTTGATGAAGACAGAAAAGCCGCATTTGCTGCAGGCATGAACGGACATATTGCAAAGCCAGTAAGCATTGATGAAATTGAAAAGAACCTGAAAAAAGTAATGAAATAGGATATGAATTAAACAAATGTGATTTGAAGGAACAGTAGAAGGAGAATTTATGCCTTTTGAAATAGTACGAAATGATATTGCAGACATGTATGTTGATGCAATTGTAAATACTGCTAATCCTGATCCTGTTGTCGGTTCCGGGGTTGACAGAGGAATACACCAGAGAGCCGGAAAGAAACTTCTTGCTGCCCGCAGACAAATCGGCCATATCAATCCGGGAGATGCTGCAATTACTCCGGGATTTGGCCTTGCTGCCGAATATGTTATTCATACGGTGGGGCCGGTTTGGAAAGACGGTAATCATGGTGAGAAAGAAATTTTATCATCGTGTTATCGCAAATCGCTTGCTTTAGCTAAAGACAATAGCTGTATATCTATAGCTTTTCCACTGATATCAACAGGTAATTACGGATTTCCAAAGCCTCTTGCACTGCAGACAGCTGTCAGCGAAATCAGTGCATTTCTTTTAGAAAACGAAATGCAGATTTATCTTGTTGTGTTCGAAAAAGAATCTTTTGCGTTGTCAGAAAAACTTTTAAAATCTGTCAGCAGTTATATTGATGAGAATTATGTCAGAGACAAACTGACTGATGAATATAAGGGGAGTAACAGATGGAGATTTAACAGGAAGGAGATAATGTTTGAATCGGCTCTGTGCATGTCATCTGAAGCACTGCCTATAGATACAGATGATATAGGGCAGCTGATAGATCATCTGGATGCCGGATTTTCTGAAACTTATTGACCATACAGGCAAAAAAGATTCTGAGATCTACAAAAAAGCCAATGTAGACAGAAAGCTATTCTCAAAAATACGAAACAATATAGATTACAAGCCGTCTAAATCAACGGCACTCGCCTTTGCTTTTGCACTGGAACTTGACATTGAGCAGACCAGAGATTTCATCGGGAAAGCCGGCTTTGCACTTTCCCGCAGCAGTAAATTTGATGTGATTGTTGAGTATTTCCTTGTGAATAAGAATTACGATATATTTGAATTGAATGAGGTTTTGTTTGAATTCGACCAGCCTCTCATAGGTGCTTTGTAAATGTCGCATGGCAGGCGACCATTAATCCTCTTTTTCTTTGTATAATGACCATACA
>CAVAON010000138.1:0-4445 GCA_963590215.1 Anaerovoracaceae bacterium
CCTTTACAGCAGGTCAGTATACTGCTGTTATAACTTTTAACGATGATAAGAATCTAGAAGGTTCGATTGAAAAAACATTTACAGTAGACAAGACTTTTAAATATAGCGGAACAATAACATCAAAGAGTGTTGTATATGATGGAAAAGTTCAGGCAGGGGATGTTGTTGTTAAAAACGGTGCTGATGATAGCGCTGCAACAGTTTCACCTTCGAGCTCAACATATACAATATCATACCAGAAGAATGGAGTGGCTGCTACGCCTAAGGATGTAGGCGTATATGATGTGGTTCTGACTGATGTGGATGGCGGGAAGTCTGTTTCAGAAGGAGCTCTTATCATAACTCAGAGAGAATTGACTAAAACTGCAGTGTCAGGACATTACGCATATGTTTCCGGACTCAGCTCGAATTATTCATATACAGGCACAATGACTGATCCGGCATTCAGTGTATATTGGTATAATAACGGAACTTCTACACTGTTAAAGAAGGGTACAGATTACACTACGGCTTATTCCTATGAGTATAACAAGGGTAAAGGGTCAGTTACAGTTACCTTCACTGGAAACTTCAAAGGTTCCATAACTGAGAACTTTACAATACAGAAAGGTAATGAACTTACAAACTATACCGCATATATCCCTACAATATCAGACCAGTCATATACAGGCACATATGTTAAACCGAATGTTTACGTATACTATGGCGGAGCTACAGCTACCACAGCCAAGACATTACTGACTGAGAATGTACACTATACAGTTTCCTATTCGTCAAATATCAATGCGGGTACGGCTACGGTTACAATTACAGGTAAAGGTATATACAGCGGTAGCATAACCAAGACATTTGCAATCAAATACAATCTGTCAAATGCTACTGTAACAACCACACCTTCCTCATATTCATACGACGGAAATGCGAAGAAACCTGCTGTTACAGTAAAAATTGGAACAAGGATTGTTCCTGCAACAGATTATGATGTAACATACCTTAACAATACCAATGTGGGTACAGGTAGCGTTCTTGTATCTGCCAAGAAATACGGAACAAGCACAGGAAGCAATACAGCATATTTCAGCATTTTGGGCAAATACGGAACGATAACTCCTGAATATGCTGCATATAACTACAAGACTACCAAGTCAAATCCGTTTACTATCAAAATATCAGGCAACACTACAGACGGTACAGGCTACAGCTATACTTCAGGCAACACAGCCGTTGCCATAGTATCATCGAACGGTACGGTTACAACCACAGGCTGCGGCAAAACCGCTATAACCGTTACAACTACAGGGAACAAGGCATATTATCCTGCTTCAGCTACAGTGACAATTACAGTTAAACCGCCTACAGGCAAAATAGGCAGTATTGTATCTTCTTCAAGAGGCAAAATGAAAGTCACCTTTGAAAAAGTAGCTGCTGCACAAAAAGGTGCAGTAAAATATCAGATAAGGTACAGCAGAGATAAAGACTTTGATTACGGTACATACAAGACTGCAACATTCAAGTCAACCAAAACAGAAGCCAACGCTTCAGCAAAGAAAACTGTAAGTGGTCTGGTTTCGGGCAGCAAATATTATGTCAAGGTCAGAGGCTACGTTGTTCTTGATGATGGCTCGAAGGTTTATGGCAAATGGTCAAAAGTAAAAAGTGTTAGAATTAAATAACCTGAACAATGAAGGCGGTCTTTTGACCGCCTGATTTTTACGGGCAGAATGAGGAACAAGCAGTGCCATACCCTATTGCGAGCGCATCAGCCATGTTACTCAGAATCTCAATGAAAGGATTGTTCTCATATATGTATAATGCAAAATGTGAGCTTTCAAGTGAAGCAGATGCAGCATCAGCATATAGCGGGGATATGAGGGAAATAGCCGGAACAAGGAAGATGGATATGAGTAGAATCAGAATCACTCCTCTTATGACGCCTATAAGGCCGCCAAGAGCTCCATCGACAAAGCCTATGAGACCATCTGTATATTTCTTGGAGAAAGCATGAAGTAATGCATACAGGATCAGCATGACTGCAACAACTGTAAGCACAAAACAAATGATGGTATAGATAGTGTCTGTTGCGGTATTAAGTGCAGATTCAAAGGGATTTGAGAATACATCTGCAAATAAAATATCTGATAAAGGTTCATTGAATCTCTGAGATATATTCTCTTTGATGCTCTCATATATATGGGTATGCTTGTGCAAAAAACTCTGGATTGTGGAATTGAAAACAAAACCGCAGATGATAGCGGCAAGCCAGCCACAGGTATGAAGAACAGCAGATAAAAATCCGGATCTGATGCCAAGGGCTACAGAACACAGCAGTATAAACGCAAAAAAAATATCAAAAGCCATGAGATGCCTCCTTGTCAATATAATACAAAAAAAGAACGCACAAAGCAAGATGGATGGAAAATTTCGAAATCCATTGATTTGAGATTGCACTCAGAGGCGAAATATGTTACGATTATTCAATGTATGGAAAAGTTTATGTCAGAAGCTCTAAATGAAGCAAAAAAAGCATATCAGGAAGGCGAAGTGCCAATAGGTGCAGTTATTGTTAAAGACGGCCAGATTATAGCCAGAGGACACAATCTGGTAGGTCAGAAAAATGACCCTACAGCTCACGCTGAGATTGTGGCGCTCAGAAATGCGGCACAGGTGATAGGTGGCTGGAGGCTTACAGAATGTGACCTTTATGTAACAATAGAGCCTTGTGCCATGTGCGCCGGCGCTATGGTGCTTTCAAGGATTCGCAAGGTCTATATAGGTGCCATGGATCCCAAGGCAGGCGCATGCGGATCTGTAATGAATGTGATTCAGGAAGAGCGACTTAACCATTATATAGAAATGGAAACAGGAATTATGCAGGACGAATGCCGTAGCATAATCAGGAATTTTTTCAGAGAAAAAAGAAAGAAGAAATCGGAGGACTTTTAACAATGAAAAGAATAGCTGCAATATTGAGCGTTTGTCTGCTAATTATAGTGATGTCTGTAGTGCCATGCTTTGCAGGCAATCTACAGGTGGAATTGTCAAATCCAAAAGACGGAGATACAGGGATGGCCAAGGAAAACCTTGGTGTGAAGCTGTATTTCAATCAGGATATGTACTCAAAAAAATACAACAAAGCAAATGAAAAGTGCTTTAGCATTACAGATGACAAAGGCAAAGAAATACCAATCATAGTGGTTTTCAACAGCAAAAAAGGATATGAAAACCAGGTATTGGTACTCGAAGACACAACATCAGATTATGAAGTTGAGCAGGAAATGGAATACACCTTGCATATAGGGGAGGATCTGGTATCGGCATCAGGAGATACACTCTCTGACAAGGCACTTGCCGAAAGTGATATCAGCTTCACAACTGTCAATCAGAACAAGACAAATACAGTTAATATGCTTATGATGGTTGCGATGATAGCTGTTATGATATTCTTCACAATGAGAGGCAGCAAAAAAGAAGCCGAAAAAGGCAACAAAAAAGAAGAAAAAGTCAACCCATACAAAGAAGCAAAGAGAACAGGCAAATCTGTTGAAGAAATAGTTGCGAAGGACGAAAAAGCCAAAGCCAAAAAAGCTGCAAGGGAAGCCAAAATAGAAGAAGAAAAAGCAAAAGAAAGAGAAAAAGAAGAAGCTCTTAGAGCCGAAGAAGAAGCAAGAATAGCAGCCGCAGGCAGGAAAAGGGTTGCACGCCCGAGACCTGTTTCAGAAGCCGGAAGCACTTATGTGACAGGAAGGAAAGCACTTGCCGAGAAAAAAGCAGCAGAAGAAGCAGCCAAAAGAGCGGCAGGTACTACAAACCCTAAAAACAAAAGCAAAAAGAAAAAATAGAAAGTGACAATAGCGGGTGGTCTTCGTATCACCCGTTTTCAATAAGGAGTTATGAACAGTATAAGGATTAAGGCTTATGCCAAAATAAATCTGGCCATAGATATCAAAGGTATTCTTCCAAACGGTTATCACGAAGTAGAAATGATAATGCAGCAGGTGGAGCTTTACGATGAGGTGCTTGTCAGATGGTTTCAGAGAAAAAAAGGCGGTATAGATATATTACTCAATACAAACAGGCCGTATCTGCCAAGAGATGAAAAAAATCTTGCCTACAGGGCGGCAAATCTTATGGCACAAAAATATGGCAGAGGCAAAAATGGCACCATTAGAATTGATATCAAAAAAAACATACCTGTAGCTGCAGGTCTTGCAGGAGGCAGCAGCAATGCAGGCGCAGTGATTCATGGGATAAACAGGCTGTGGAGACTTGACCTTAGTCTCAGTCAGCTTATGGAAGACGGTAAGTACCTTGGTGCAGATGTTCCTTTTACAATAATGGGACAGGCAAGATGTAACAGTGTACTTGATGATGCAATCCGTAACGATCCTGCAGCATCATAATGTGCATACGCTTCCTATGATGGTACTGTACTTAAGCCGGTTCCT
>CAVAON010000139.1:0-3269 GCA_963590215.1 Anaerovoracaceae bacterium
ACCACGAGTATACCTGGCATAGCATATGCACCTCTCTTTATTAACTATTTTTCCTCTTCGTTACATATTTGTTCTGCCTCAATATCCTCGGTAGTAACTTTCCCTGTAATATCCCTATAGGCTTCTTTTATTCCAATTTTGACCGCCCACTTAATTATAAAATATAATGCAAGTAAGACGATTAGTGCTGTGCCAAAACTAATTCCTAATTCTTCAAACATTTCATTACCTCTGTCAATTTTGATTTAGGAAAAGCCCAAGGGACTTTAATGTCCCTTATGCTTTTCTCTTTTCTTTCGCTGTTTCAGTTCAAACATTCGCTGTTCTTCCACCTCTTTTTTCTTGCGGCTTCTTTCTTTACGCTCCTGCTTGTTCTGTTCCTGCTGTAGTTTCAGCGCCTGTTGCGATTTTGTACCAATGCCTATTTCCAGCATCTGCTTTTTTGCTTCCCGCTGCATCCGTTTCGGATTTCTTTTGATATCCTTTACAACAGTTTCAACAACCGGACTGAATTTCAAACTGAAATAGCACTTTTGAATATATTCCTGTACTTCATAATCTTTTGGTTCTGCACCAAATGTTACCTTTGCCACAGATAGTTTACCATCTTCGATGCGTTCAAATATACCCACCCAAAACGGCTCTTCAAAAAATACTGTCAGCTTTCCATTTACTTTGTCCATAAGAATCCCTCCTAAAATTGATTGAACAAAGAATGGACAACCCGGAGGGGCAGGTTACTTACCCTATTTATATAGGACGGCCGGGCTACCTACCGGCTCTGGCACATCAAAGATGTACGTTGCGTTTTTATCTTTGCTTTTATAATCAAGCCATATGGCACGATTAACTTAATTCAGTAACTTTCAAATTTCTCTCTTTCTTCTCAATTATACGTCAACAAATATTATTGTAAAGTAGAGAGCAAGCCATTTCCTGACTTGCTCCTCATCATGTTATTTTACTGGTAAATCATTTCTTTGTTCACAATCTCCCTCGCACACGCTTGTATGTTGTTCATTCTTCCTACCCATTCCAAAGCGTTATCTGCCTTTAACCGCTCCGTGATTCCCTGTGCCTGTTTCATCTGCTCTACAATTCTCTCAAAGCATTCCTGTGCCTGTTCTTCCATATCTGCCAGATAACTGTTCAGTCTGCCGCTCATCAGCAGATCCAGATATACAGTTCTACGGTATTCCTTCAAATACTGCAAATGTCTTTGTCCCCATACTCCAACAAATCGCGGTTCTTCTTCCTCCGGTAAGGTAAGGTTGGGAATAAAGTAATCCCCACATCTTACATAAGTGCCGCCCATTTCTTCAAAAATTGTTTTCTTCATTTTCTGTTCCACCTTTCTCATCGTTCTCTGTCCATAGATTTCTTCTTTGCTGTCTGTTTTGGCTGTTGCCTGCTTTCCTGCTGGTAACGGTGCAACTTTTCCCGTATACTTGCCTTCTTCGGCGGTTCTGATGACTGCTCTTTCTTCTGTTCTGTCTGATTATCCCACGCCCGTAGCTCCTCATTATATTCCCTGACCAGTTTTTCCGATTTCTGATATGTCTTTGCGAAGGACTGAACATCTGGATATCCTGCCTGTTTTACAGTCTGCTCCATATCCCTATGGATACGTTTTTCCTGTTTCTCTGCCTGTTCAATTTTACCCTCTAAAGATTTCCGTACTTTTCCTTTGAAAAATCCTGTTGTTTCAGAAAGCTGTTTCTTCAATGAGGAAATCTCCTGCTGTGTGGACTTCATCGCCTGTGACTGTTTCTGAAGTTTCTCCATCAGCTTTCGCATATCATTCCATTCCTGTAAATCAATCTTCGGTACTGGCTTCGGCGGAAGCTTAAATTTAAAAATCTTTTCCTGTAAGAAATCTTTTGCTCCTCGGATAATCTGCTGAAACATATCCGGCAGCCATCCATGTGTTCGTATTGATTGCAGTGTTTTGTCTGTGATTTTCTCTCGCTTGACTGTTAAAATATCTTCTTCGGGAACGCCCTCGACTAATGCTACATCAACCGTCCGATTCCATTCCTGCCTTACCGCATTGTCTGCCCGTATCGCTGCTTCTTTCGGATTGTTCTTTCCGATTTTCTTCGTTGCCAGATATACGCCGCCCTGCTGAAATACAGACAACTTTTCTGATTCCTCTTTCACATGGCTGTTGATGATTTCCGTAAACATCTCTTTAACTTCTCTGGTAAAAGCATCGCTCTTAAACCATTCATCTTTCTTGGTAAAAATATGGCTTTCATAAACTTCCCCTTTTGGAATAATACTGCATCCTGCCCGAAGATTTCCCTGCTCATCTAAAATCTCTTTCTTCGTGCGTCTATGCTTGCCCTGTTCATCATAAAACATATTTCTGGTAGCAATTTTCTCTTCGGGATGTTCCAGCATTTTCCGTTCGCTGAATACGAGATGGATATGGTAATTGGTCATTCTTTTGTTATGGTGAAGTGCCGCACTGCATTCCACACCGTACCTTTTATGAAAGCTGTCCGTGAAAAGCCTTACCACATCATCTGCCTTGTACTCAACAAAACTTTCTGGAAGTGCAATGATAAGCTCTCGTCCTTCAATACATTTCCCTGCTGTTCCGCTTGCCTTAAAATCCAACTGATTCTCTCTCGCAAGATTTTTCCAGAACTCTGGTGTTGCTCCCTCCGTTTGATAGGTCGCATAGAGATGTTCCTGTCTTTTGGGATTGGAAATATAATCAATTCTTCCTGCCACATCAGACAGCTTGTTTTGTCTGATAAATGAATGTCTGCCTATAAGCATTCTCCTTTCCGGCTCTCGCCTGCTCTTACTGTGAGTAGGTGCATAGGCACCTGGTTACGAACTAATTGCCGTTTCCGGCACAGCTCCCGGCAGGGCGAACCTGCAAAGATATAAGTGCCGGGGTAGAGCAGACCTTCAATCAACGGCTGCTTACTCCGATACTGTGTGTCAAACAGTTCATTCATGGAAATGGTCTGGAGATAAGACGGGTCTGATCGCAACTGCATTTCCCTCTGTAATTCCTCAAAACTCTTGATATTTCCACCATTCTCGGATATACTACTTGTAGTGTTTTTGAAAATAGGCTGCTCCGTATCTGCGCCAACAGATACATCGGGGGCAGTCTTTTCTTTTTTATTTTCCATCCGTATCCTCTCCTTTCTGACCGCCAAGAATAACGGCAATCAACTCAATGACATTCAGCAGTTCCTCATCTACGCTGTTTCCTGCTTCAATTCGTTTCAATTCCGTGAGGACAGTGG
>CAVAON010000139.1:3279-4362 GCA_963590215.1 Anaerovoracaceae bacterium
GTACTACTACGTCCTGATTCAAACAACGGCGGTAACAGTATTCCTGCTTCGGAAGTCCCGATAAAGCAACTGCCTTGTTGATGAGTTCATTTTCTTCGGGCGATACCCGAAAACCTACTGTAATGTTTCTCCAACGGTTTTTGTTATCTCTGTTCTTAGCTGACATTTTCAAACTCTCCTTTCCCTAAATCGTCTAATCTATCTGCCATTTCCGTCTGCTTTGACGGGAACAGATGAGCGTACTGGTAAGTGATGTCAATGCTTTCATGCCCCACACGGTCTGCAATCGCCACCGCTGAAAATCCCATATCAATCAACAGGCTGATGTGGCTGTGACGTAAGTCATGGATACGAATTCGCTTTACTCCTGCGGCTTTCGCACCTCTGTCCATCTCGTGATGAAGATAACTTTTGGTAACTGTAAAGATTCGGTCTTTCTTCTTCAATCCATAAAGCATCTGCAAATACTCCTGCATTTCTTCACATAAGAACTTCGGCATTTTGATCATGCGGTTACTTTTCTTTGTTTTCGGTGTGGTAATCACATCTTCTCCGTGTAATCGCTGATAGGACTTGTTGATTCTGACCGTTTCTTTCTCAAAATCGAAGTCAGCGGCGGTCAGTGCCAGCAATTCGCCCTCCCGGATACCGCACCAGTAGAGCATTTCAAAAGCGTAAAAGGAAACTGGCTTGTCCATCATCTCGAATGAGAATTTCTTATATTCTTCTTTCGTCCAGAACAGCATTTCCTTGTGTTCCTCACTTCCCATATTTCCAACCTTGGCGGCGGGATTGGAACGCAGTTCATAATACCGCACCGCATGATTGAAAATAGCAGATAACTGATTGTGCAATGTTTTCAGATAGGTCTGTGAGTATGGCTTTTTCTTCTCATCCCGATAGGCAAGCATTTCATTCTGCCATGCAATGACCTCTTTCGTGGAAATCTCGCTGATTTTCAACTTACCGAAATAAGGCAAAATTTTTGTGCGGATGATATGCTCCTTTGTCAGCCATGTGTTCTCTTTCAGACGGCTTTTCATATCCCGGATATACAGTTCGGTAAAGGCTTCAAAACTCATA
>CAVAON010000140.1:0-4316 GCA_963590215.1 Anaerovoracaceae bacterium
CCTGCAAGCCATGCAAGCACCCTGGCTTCGATTGCAGAAAAGTCGGATACAACAAACTTCATCCCTTTTCTTGGCACGAAGGCTGTTCTGATAAGCTGCGATAAGGTGTCCGGGATATCATCATACAAAAGCTCGAGTGCTGCATAGTCACCGCTTTTGACGAGCGCTCTTGCCTCGGCAAGGTCCGTCATATGGTTTTGCGGAAGATTCTGCAGCTGAATAATCTTGCCGGCCCATCTGCCAGTACGCGATGCACCGATAAACTTAAACATTCCTCGCGCGCGGCTGTCCTGGCATGCTGCATTTTCCATCGCCTGATATTTCTTGACCGAGGACTTTGCAAGTTTCTGCCGTAGCGATAGAACTTCATTTATATCATCCGGCACGCTATTCATAACGGTGGCCACCTCCTTTTTCCCGAGGCTCTCCATCTCAACGCCCCTATCCGCAAGCCATCTTTTCATCTGCACCACGGAGTTAGGGTTTTCGAGCGCTGTTAGTTTCTGCAGCTTGGCAAGTAGCTCATCCTTAGAGCATTTATCAAAGGCGATGGCATTTCTCACAAGCTGCATGTCAAGTGCGATGCCTCTATCGTTTATTTCCTGGTCGAGATGATACTCATCCCAGATGTTATCGGGAACTGGAAAACGAGATAACTTCTCCTGAATCTGCATTTCGGCTTCAACATCCCTGATGTTATATTTCTTGAAAAGCTCCCACTTAGTAATGTCATGCTTTGGAAGATTTCTCATTCTTTCTCCATTTGACTTTGTCGGCTTGCATGGCACTGAAAAATACCTGAGCAGATCCTTTCCTTCTTCAAGCTTCTGTTTTTCAAGTCCGAGAATAGCGCCCACCCCTTTTAACGACGATGGCAAGCCCATATATGAAGACCAGACCATCGAACATTTCCACTGCGCTGGCTTAAGAAACTCATCCGTAGGTAATCCAAGCCACCGTGAAAGGCACACCCTCTCAAACTGAGCATTAAAGGCCCATTTGGTAACTGTCTCATCTCTCAAGGCATCGAGAATCTCATCTGGTACCCTCTCGCCGCAGGCGAGGTCAACTACCTTCACCTCGCTGCCGTCTACTGCATATCCGAATAGAAGTATCTCAAATTCTGGGTCCTCTGAATAACGGTATACACCGCATTTGTTAAGGTTGGCAGGCGAGAAGGTTTCAATATCTATACTTAGGTTTTTCACTTTAACCTCCTTATGAAAAAATGGGTGGCAGATTATTTTCCGCCACCCTGTAAAACTTAACTCTTGAATCGTTCCATTCTCTCGATGTGGTATTCCTTATCGCGTTTTTCCTTCCTGCGGTCAAATATGAATACTTGAACTTCGATGACCACACTCATTAGCATTGAAAGTGCAAGACTCCCAATCAGAATATCGAAAAGTACCATCGTTAACGTGCTTACAGTATTACCGTCCATTTGCGTTTCCTCCTATGCCAAGAAATCCTCATCTTCAATTGTCGTGAAATCGTCTGCTGCTGATGTACGTCCGCCAAGATACTCACCATCGCGGATTTTCTGGATGTTGCCAAGTCCGCATGCAACTCCCTTATTGCCGTTCGAGTTAAATGCATAGAAATTGAGAGAAACTCTCGCATAGCATCCCGAGTAAACTTCCTCTCTATCAAGAATCGGGTTAACTCTCTTATCAACAATCTGCGGCGGTGTGGTGCTGTTTGCGTTAACAAAGTAGTGATTCTTATATGCCTCATCATCTCTTTCGACATCTCCGTCGCGCAGCGGAAGCTTGATTGCTTCTCTCTTTGGCTTCTTTCCGCCAAACTTAGCAATGCCCTCTTCGATTGCTGCATCGATTGCTGCGTTAATCGCATCGATGGTTTCCTTGTCGTCCTTTGGAATGAGAACTGATACAGAATATTTCTCTGTGCCGCCATTGATTGATACTGGCTCCCAACCGTGGAAGTATGAGAGACGTGTGTTGATTCCTGTTATTACTTTTGTTACGTTATTCTTTGCCATAATTATTCCTCCGTTTTAAATTCATTTTTAGCGTCTGTAATATTCATTGCCTGTCTCTTATCCGAACTCGGAACAAGAGTAGGCTTT
The DNA here is from genome assembly GCA_963590215.1 of Anaerovoracaceae bacterium. Lineage (GTDB taxonomy): Bacteria > Bacillota > Clostridia > Peptostreptococcales > Anaerovoracaceae > UMGS973. The sequence goes on from CAVAON010000140.1 coordinate 2,093, forward strand.
CCGGGTGGTTTGATAATGAGGCTCCCCAGAATCTCCTCAAATTTTTTCTTTCCCATCAGCTTTTGCATCTCGGTCAGTGTGATGAGACTCTTGCGATAGATGTCCGTGTAGCCATGCTCTTTGGCTGCCTCTGCTACGGCATCCTCGTCTTTGTATTTACGGATTGACCTTCCTTCTACTACCTTAAAACCAGACCACTCTTTTCCGTGATTTATAGCCATCTCAAGCGCATATGCACTTATATCGCCTGCCCATTTCGTGATGTCCGGCAGGATTGGAAGGATTGCCTCAATCTCCTCATCTGTAAGAACTGGCGGAAGCTTGAATTCGTTTTGTGCTACCCTCAGCTTTTCCTCTGCGCGCGCTCTGCACTTTACCGCTGCCTTGCAGAATAGGCACCACTCGCCTGGGCAGTACTCGCCCTCACCCTTTGAGGCCATTTCCGCTTTTGGTTTCAGCTTGTTTTCCGCCCATGCCTTAAGCTCCTCTGCCGAGATGGTCCATGTGGAGACATTCTCGCGTCTTGGCTGGAAAATGGAAAGGGCCACATTCTCGATGTCATAGAGACTTTCGTACATCCTCAGTGCTGCTACTCCGTAGCACTTAAGCTGCGTGTTATCTTCTGCTGATACAAGCACTCCCATCCCGTATTTCATATCGATGATGTGAAGCGTGCCATCTGAAACGATAATGCAGTCTGCCGTTCCGAATGCGTCTGGTACATACTCTGATAGGTCAAGCTTTTGCTCAATTTGCACTAACGGATCCTGACAGGTTTCTTTTGCCTTCTGAAGCTGCTCTTCTACGAACTCGACATACGCATCTGTGTATTCTTCCATCTCATCAGTGTTGTAATATGAGATTGGCCTGCGGCTGCGTCGATTGAGCTTTCTCTTCAGCTTATGTTCGCACAGTGCGTGTGCTGCTGTTCCTTCCTCTGCAGCACTGCTGCTTCTGTCCTCGAACTCCTTTTCAAGCTTCGCACTCGGTGTGCAGTTAAGCCATCTGTGTGATGCTGATGGTGATAGCATTGCATGATTACTCATCTCCCAGCACCTCCGCATCCTTAATGAGAGCTGCATAATGCTCTGGCGGAACTTCTGATAACTTACTTGCTCCATACTTTGCAATGAGCTTTTTCACTTCAGCTGTCCTTCCGCTCTGGCTTTTTAATGCAAGCACCGCTCTTACCTCTTCAAGACTCACCTTCGGCAGTTCTTTCACTTCCTGCACTTCGATGACTTTGGGGTCTTTTGAATCTCTACATACATCTGCGAAGGCTTCAAGCAGGTCTGCCAAAGAGCGAAGTCCTCTCGCAATGTCGAGGCAGATGGTGTATTTCTTATCCTCATTCATGCTCCTTACCTCCTTCCTTTAGTTCTCGGATTTCGACGGTCTGCACCGTGTCTCCAGGTGATAGAACCAGGACATTTACTTTCTGTCCGAAGAGTAAATCAATCAGCCTTCTCCTGATCTGCAGCGTTCCGCTTCTAATGACCTGCGTTGGCATTCCGTCCGTTTCTGCAATGTTTACACATACTTTATGTTTTAATCCCATTGCCCTTGTCTCCTTTCCGAGGGATTATCGTTTGCTCCCTCTATTCATAAGCAAAGAATTTGCTTAAATCGAACCCCCTATCCTGTAATTTTCTTTCGGAGATTTTCGTGAATCTTCTTTAGACGATTTCGGATAGCCGCCTCGCTCACTCCCTCTTCAGCAGCGATGTCTACATTAGACATGTTCCGATAATACTTCTTATGGATAGTTTGCTGCTGAAGGTCTGTCAGTGTTTTCACTGCTGCTCTTAGCCTTTCTGACCTCTCCAGTCTCTCATCTTCGTCGAGTGATGAGAGCAGTAGCATGATTGGGTCTGATTCCCTGTCTGCAAGATATGGATTGCTTCCCTCTGCATTTCCATCCTCGCTTTCGCAGTAGCTTTGATAATGCTCCTTGCAGTGATAGTGCTCCCTGCGATTCGCATTGAGCTCTTCATCATCCCAGCCGTGAAGAAGAGTGATTATCTCCACATTCGCGTCTCCTAACATCTCTGGTGTGATAACGATTTCCTTACCCTCTGCTGGATAATAAATGTAGTTTGTGCGGTTTCCTTCCGCTGTTTTGAACTTTCTCATAAAGTCCCTCCTTCTGTCTGCCTTTTTCGCAGTAGGACGGAGGAACAAAATATGGACCAGTGCTATTGAAGCTACTGGCCCAGTTCTACCT
>CAVAON010000141.1:0-4260 GCA_963590215.1 Anaerovoracaceae bacterium
CCCTTAGACTATTCCTCATCCGGGATAATTTCTATAATATCTTCGATGCCACAATCTAATGTTTTACATATTTTACAGAGTACTTCTGTGGATACATTTTCGTCTTTTCCCAGTTTTGCTATCACATTAGTTGTAAGATTAGCTTGTTCCCGCAGTTGCTTCTTAATCATATTTTTATCTATCAGCAACTTCCAAAGTCTCTTATACGATACACTCATATTGCGTTCTCCATAAATTTGCAAATTTTTAACCAACAATAACTACAATTCTCTATGTTAAATCATAGCACAGCCACATTTAAACGTCAATTTTAGCTTGAGTATTTCAATCTTTTGCAGATTGCTTTTATATAGCCACCATAATCAATAAATAAAAAGGGTAGCCTATATAAGCCACCCTATATACAATCAACCCCTATTCATTATTTAATCTATTGCATTACAACATTAGATTCATCTGTGGCAATAGTACCATCTGATGGAACTAAATTTTCCAATTGCCAAATACACCAATACAATCAATGCTGTAAGCGAAAGCGAAACCTACTTCCCATCAATTTTGATTCCAAACCAGAATTCAAAGCACTTATTATCGAAGACTCACCACCAACTGAGAAGAACTAATACTACATCTAATGTATTTACCCCCTTTATAAGATGATTGCCATTACAAGAAGAGCCATCGAAATCTGAATAGCATAATTGACAAAGCCATATTTCATATACTGGACAACACCCCAAGGAATTTTACTTCCATCTGTATCAGTAATGCCCTCTCCATTTACCTTTCCGGAAAGGATGAAACCTGCCGTAGCTGACCACATAAACAGAGAGCTTCCTGCACAAATTGCAGCCGCATAGGCTACAGCGATCCAATCGGACTTAGCACTAAGCGGTCCGTTGCAAAGCTGAATGATGATTGGCATCATAGCTGCTGCTGCAGGTCCAGCACTGAAAATTCCTGCCACAACCGAAGTAATGAGCATAATAGCCATTACGAGGAGCTTCGGATTCGCAATGTTCGCCTGAAGATAAGTAGCGACCATACTAAGAATCCCCGTCTCGCTAACCACCTCTGCAAAGAAGAGAAATGAAGCGATTGTCAAAACAGACTTGAGATCCATATTCTGCTCAACCTTAAGTCCCTTCAGTGAACAGATCAGCATAGCTGCTCCATATCCAAGAATAGCGATTACTTCCGGCGGCATCACATTTTGCGGTACAAAGCTCCATGCAAGGAACATTCCTCCGAACACTACTCCAAGCCATTTCAGAACATCAAAACGGATCTCAATATTCTTATACTGACTTTTCAGATTTGTAACTGCAAGCCTTCTGACACCACCATCATCAATTTCCTTCTTTACTCTCATTCCCCATACCGAAACGAGCACCATGGATGTCAGTGCAAATAGCGGAAACGCATGAGTCAGATAGCTCAAGAATGTTGTAATACCACTGGTCATAATCACGATTGCCGGGAAATCGCCTACAGGGGATGCAGCACCGCCCGTATTAGAAAGAGCAAGAATTGCTGCAAAAAATACGCACACGTATTTCTTATTAACTTCCAGTGTCTTGAGCAAAACGAAGACAATCGGAAGAATCATCATTACCGCTGTGATGTTGTTCAGACAGGATGAAATAAGGAACATCATGCCACCAAACATCATCAAACAAAGTCTTTTTCGCCCTTTCGAAAGTTCTGCAATCTTAATCGCCAAGAGCTGCATGATCCCTGTTTCAGCGATGAGATTTGTAAACAATTCCATGATAATGAGAATCACAAGAACATCGTAGGAATAGTTTCCCATCACTGACTTAATTGGAATTCCACAGGATAAAGCCAGAATCGCACCAATGATAAACATTGCCGCAATCAGAACCAGTGCCCCGCTGCTCTTCAGCTTTGATGCAATCGTGTTCTTACGTTTTCCAACCACCAAATCACCAGTTGCCAGTATTGTTTTATTTTCAATAGCTATTGTATTCGCCATCATTCATACCTCCACATCATACTGATTTTATCTTTTCCGACTTCCATCCATCCGTCATAGCGAACTGCATCCTCAAGTTTAACATACGGAACGAACACTTTCTTACCCCAAAAGCCACTGTAATGATCCATCATTCGGTAGGTTTCCGGAAGAACCATCATTCTATTACCAGCTAAATAGCCGCAAATAACGAGAATTCCATTTCCGGGATAGAAGGCTTCCGGAAAATACGGTTCTTCCAACAGTGAAACCTTCATTGACTTCGGGATGTTTGCCTTCAAACGTTCTTTAGCATCTGGCTCCATATCGCAGGGAATAAGCAGAATCGCTTCATGATTTGGACTTCTCTCAGCTAACCTATCTATAATAGAAATCTCCGGTGAAAGGAACATGTATTTCTCTTTGCCGAAGGCAGCCAGCCAATCGGCAATATCTGAAATCGAATCTACAAGAGCCTGTTCAGGCAGAGGCATTGCCACACCTGCCTTTGCCTGAACATCTTCACTAGCGAGTACTTCTACCAGATTACATCCGGTTTCAAAGAAACCAATTTCTCTGACTGTCTTCAGCATATCCATATTACTGCTTACCTCCTCTCACTTTTTCCAAGTATGCAATCAGTCTGGAAACGACCGCGATTTCATAAGGAGAACTCTCCAAGACATGCAGGAAGTTCTTTCCTTCGTCTCCGTATATTTCTGTGTAGACAGTGTCTGTGCCTTCTCCGAGAATAGGATTAGTCCATCTTGTAATATTTGCATTCATGTTATGCTACCTCCTTCTCAATCTGTGTAAGTAACTGCGCAACAAGGATCTGTATCTCAGGCGGTGCTCCATGGATGATTCCAATGGCCGCGTTTGCTTCGTCTTCATTGCCGAATGCATCCTTAAACACTCCCCAGTCTCTCTCATCAAACTGGATAGAGATCATACCCTTTCTCTCGTTAGGCGGTACCGGATGTCTATGTTCATGAGTGAAATGCTCTACTTTATGTTCAGTCATGCTTCTTTCCTCCTTTGTATGAGTTGCAGTTTTGATAGTTGCAATTTCCATTGCTTTGCCCTCCTTTTTGTTTATATTATTGTTTTATCAGACTCGACTTCCTCCCGCTGAGGGGGGCAGTCCATCTTTTATGCTGCCATCAATTCTTCGTATTCGCCGACCTTATTATCAACGTAAATAACCGTATCGCAACGATCAACCACATTCTTATCATGAGAAATGTATACAACCCCTGCCTTGATTGACTTAGCATACTCTTCGATGTTAGTAAGAACCTTATCTGCAGTTACAACATCAAGGTTTGCCGTACTCTCATCAAAGATATAAAGTTTAGGCTTGCGAAGGAATGCTCTTGCAAGGGAAAGCCGCTGGCACTCACCACCAGAAAGCCCCGTGCCGCCTTCTCCAATCTTGTAAGACAGAATGTCATCAACCGTTGTCGCAGAATGCTTGCTCACTTTTTCAATGAGAGTATCCAGGAGACATGCCTTTCTCAGTGCACTTCTCATCTCTTCATCAGTCACGGTTCGCTTAATACCATAAACAAGATTGTCACGAATAGTACCAGCAAAGAAAAATGCTTTCTGAGGAAGGTAGCACAGTTTGTCTGTCAGTTCACGCTGACTGTACATATCAAGATCATTACCAAACACCGAAATAACACCAGATGTATAAGGGTAATATCTGGTCAGACTTCGGATCATAGTGGTCTTGCCACAACCGGACTCACCACTGAGTGCTACCACTTTATTACCAGGAATACAAAGCTTGTCATAATATGCCAGAGTTTTATTCTTTTCTGGGTTCTTAATAGCTACGTCACGTAGCACGATATTATCCTCAGAAATAGAATGCACTTCCGTCTGTACAGAAAAAATACTATCCTCTCCAGAATCCATAACTTCCGTTAGCACCTTTGCCTTGACTACAGAGGATGCTGTCTCATCCATAAATCGATACACTTCGTCAATAGGCTTAATCAGCTGCTGAAACAGCATACACACAGAAATCACAGCACCAGAGGACATCTTGTCATTTGCCACCATAATAATGGACACAAGCAAAATGATAATCTGGAATGCAATTTTGCAAAACTGTTTAATGCAGTCAAATGATCCCATATAACGGTGATGTTTCTTCTCCATTGCGCTTACCTTATGAATCGCTGGCTGAAGGCGGATGCGTTCATATTCCTCTGCATCCATACTTCTGATCAACTCAAGATTTGAGATTGACTGACAAATCTGACCATCCAGAGAGT
>CAVAON010000142.1:0-4198 GCA_963590215.1 Anaerovoracaceae bacterium
ACCCATTTGGCGAAGGAACAGGCGCAGGTCATATTTTCGGCACTACAGGCGGAGTTATGGAAGCCGCACTCAGAACTGTGGCAGACCTATTGACAGGCTCATCATCAGACAGCTTTGAATACAAAACTGTTAGAGGACTTGAAGGCATCAAGGTTGCAACAGTCAAAGCAGGAGATCTTGAACTGAGAGCAGCCGTAGCTCATGGGCTTGGTAACGCAAGAAAGCTTATGGATGCAATAAAAGCAGGCGAAAAATTCGACTTCGTCGAAATCATGGCATGCCCTGGCGGCTGTGTCAACGGCGGCGGACAGCCTCTACAGCTTTCAGAAGTAAGGAACTGGGTGGATTTCAGAATAGAAAGAGCAAAAGCGCTCTACTCAGAGGATTCCGGTTCATTTATACGCAAATCACATAATAACCCTGCCATCAAGAAGCTTTACAAAGAATACCTTGAAAATGCAGGCAGTGAAAAAGCACACAAACTACTGCATACTCACTATATGCAAAGACAGAATTATTAATATAGCCAACCAACCTATTTATATTATAAAATAATTTCACCTAAAAAGAGGCCGATATGTCAGTTAGACACATCGACCTCTTTTTCTATCACTATAAGCTGTACCCTGCTTCAAAAGCTTTAATATTAAGCTCCTCAAAGCCTTTCTTAACATTTTTGGTTATAATCTCTTTCCAGTTAATACCTGTTACATTCATAGCTTTAACCAGTGCACCAAGAAGAACAATATTCATTGCCTTACCATTACCCAGTTCATTTGCTATATCCGCAGCCTTAACTGTAAGGACATCACATTTTGATGACAGCTCTTCTATTATGCCATCAGGATATTTTGCAGCACCCATAAGGATAGGAACTGATGGTATTTCAAAATCATTTATTACCATCTTCCCGGTCGGCTTGAGATACTCAAGCCATCTCAACGCTTCCATTTTTTCGAATGCAACAACAACATCTGCCTGCCCTTTGCCTACTATAGGTGAATATACCTTCTGGCCAAATCTGACCTGTGTTGATACATCTCCGCCTCTCTGGCTCATTCCATGAATTTCACTCATTTTGACATCATAACCTGCACTCATCAGCCCTTCTGATAAAATCTTGCTGGCAAGTATGGTTCCCTGACCGCCTACGCCTACAAGTATCATACTTCTAACATCGCTCATATCCTATACCTCCTTAATTGCATCAAACGGACATACCTGACTGCAGACACTGCATCCTGTACAGCTTGCAGCATCTATGGTTACTGTCTCGCCTGTATAAATAGCCGGACATCCTGTCTTTGAACACATGCCGCATTTTTTGCATTTGTCCTGATCAACTTCGCATTTCTTTGGAGAAAGATCATATTCTGCTTTGTCCTGTGCCGTAAATTTTTTGAGAACACAAGGCCACTTCGTAATTATAACTGTAGGTTCTGTCTTTGCAATAGCTTCATCAAGAGCCTTGTTAACTTCATCAAGCTTCAAAGGATTTACTATATATATATTGTCATCCTTAACACCTATTGCTTTGCATAATGCCGGAATATCAACCTCTGTAGTCTCATCGCCCATAAGCGTATATCCTGTGCCTGGGTTTTGCTGGTGACCTGTCATACCTGTAATCCTGTTGTCAAGTATTACAGATACGCTGTCTGATTTATTGTAAACAGCATCGATGAGACTTGCGATTCCAGAATGGAAAAATGTCGAATCACCGAGGCACGCAACGACCTTGGTATCAGCATGAGCCATTTTATATGCCTGTGCCGCTCCATGCCCTGTACTGATGGATCCACCCATGCAAAAAGTCGTATCTATAGCATTGAGAGGAGCTGCTGACCCCAAAGTATAGCATCCAATGTCTCCTGTTATCATTACGTTCTTTTTCTTTGAGAGAGCGTAGAAGAAGCCTCTGTGAGGGCATCCTGCACAAAGTGTAGGAGGTCTTACCACTGCTGCCATCTCTGTACTCAAGGTCTCTGCTTTAGTGCCAAAAAATGCTTCTCTAACGATGTCAGGGTTAAGCTCTCCGTATTTAGGCACCTTGTCTTTACCTATACATTCAATGCCTGCTGCCTTGAGATTGTTTTCAATATATGGATCCATTTCTTCTACAACATACAGGGTATCTACCTTTGAGGCAAATTCTCTGACAAGCTCCATAGGCATAGGGAATGTCATTCCAAGCTTCAAATACGATGCATCATCTCCAAAAACCTCTTTTGCATACTGATATGAAATGCCGCTTGTAACAATTCCAACCCTGGTGTCGTTGTACTCAGCTGTGTTAATATCGCAATTATTTGCATATTCAGCCATAGCTGCAAGCCTGTCCTCAAGGTCAACCCTTCTTACCTTGGCATTTGCAGGTGTTGAAACGAATTTTTTGATATTCTTCTGATATGGTATATATGCTGCTTCATGTCTGTCTGCAAGCTCTACTATGCCCTTGCTGTGACAGACTCTTGTTGTCATGTGAAGCAAAACAGGTATATCAAATTTCTCTGACAGCTCAAGACCCAGCTTTGTGAATTCCTTTGCTTCCTGGCTGTCTGACGGATTGAGCATCAGAAGCCTTGCTGCAGCCGCATAGTTCCTGTTGTCCTGTTCGTTTTGTGAACTGTGCATTCCAGGGTCATCTGCAGATACTATTACCATACCTCCTGTCACGCCTGTATATGCAAATGTGAATATGGGATCTGCTGCCACGTTTACTCCGACATGCTTCATAGCTGCAAGAGATCTGACTCCTGCAACAGATGCTCCTATTGCAGCCTCAACTGCAACTTTTTCATTGGGAGCCCATTCCGAATAAATATCTTTTTTGTATTGAGGCATGTTTTCAAGTATCTCTGTACTTGGTGTTCCAGGATATGCTGAAGCAAATACAAGACCGCCTTCCCATGCGCCTCTTGCAACAGCTTCATTTCCTGTCATAATTGCTTTCATTGTAATTCCTCCAATCCTTGTTTTCATAATCAATTATATACTAAAAAGAGCCTCCTGACAAGAAGGCTCATACTCTATCCATACTCTCAGAAGTATCTGAATACACCTTTAACTTTGCCCAATATTGTAACATCATTTACAATGATAGGACTCATCGCATGGTTTTCAGGCTGTAGCCTGATGTGATCTCCCTCGTTGTAAAAGGTTTTCACTGTAGCTTCACTCTCAAAGCCATCGATCATAGCAACAACCATATCTCCGTTTTTGACATCGTGATTTTCTTCAACCAGTATATAGTCTCCATCAAATATACCTGCTTCAATCATACTGTCGCCTTTGACTGTCAGCATGAAATTGGTACCTTTGCCCATGAATCTGGCAGGGAGCGGGAATGTATCCTCGATATTCTCCTCTGCAAGAATGGGTGTGCCTGCAGCGACTCTGCCTACCATAGGAATATCAACTATATCAGTCCTCTCAGTATATTGGCTTTTCTCTTTGGGGTCCGGAACAACCATAACAGCTCTTGGTTTTGAAGGATCCTTAATCAAAAATCCCTGTCTGACAAGACTTTCAATGTCTTTGTGTGCTGTGGACGTGGATTTGATTTCAAGATTGTCACAAATCTCACGCACTGTCGGCGGATATCCCTTGATACGGATTTGAGTCTTCATATATTCAAGAATTCTCTGCTCGCGTTCTTTGATGTTTGCCATAATTCACCCTCCTTTGCTGATGTTATGTATATAATAGCACATAACATCAGCAATGTAAACAGGTGTTCTGAACTTTTGCCTTATTTATTTACCCTCTCCGCAGGTGCAGTCCTCGTCGCTGAGAACTTCTATCCACTAAAATAATCTAGATAGGCTTGACGCCATATATATTTTATGATAATCTGTGATTGACCGTGGATTTTCATAAAAATCGCGTGCAAATATAAAGGAAAGCTTTTGGAGGTGAACCATGGCATATATCACACGTGAACTCGAAAGAAAGTTCCTGAAACTCAATGATTTTTTTAAGGTTATTCTCGTTACAGGCGCAAGGCAGGTTGGAAAAACGACTATGCTGAATCATCTCGCAGAAGACGACAGAGTCTATGTTTCTATGGACAATGCATCTGCCAGATCACTAGCAAAGTCCGATCCCGTTCTGTTTTTCCAGACATACAGACCTCCTGTTCTGATTGACGAGGTGCAGAAAGCTCCAGAATTGTTTGAGCAAATCAAGATTATATGCG
>CAVAON010000143.1:0-4195 GCA_963590215.1 Anaerovoracaceae bacterium
AAATATCCAAGTAAAAAAATTATTCCAATATTCAGCCATAGTCAGAAATGGCAAACCAGGAGGTGTGGCTGATGGGCGGATATGGCGGTAGCAGTGATCGAGTAAAGGGAAAGGCTTATTATGATACAGGTGGTCATAAGGTCACAGATAAAAATGCGATAACAGTTGGAGAATATTATATCAATAATGGAAAGTATGTTGCTTTTTTACAGGAGAAAGACGGACAGAAAAGGGCAGACTTATCAGTGGAAGGCGTTCATGTTGAAGTGAAGGGAATGACTTCTACTCAAACCAACAAAGTCACAAATAATATTAAAGAAGCTTTCGAACAGGTGGAAGCAGATAATGCGGCATATCCGAAAGAAACAAATAGACCTGGGAAGGTTGTTATCTTGTCAAAATATCCAGATATCAAAACGGCATATAAAGCTGTTTATGGTGGATATCGTAAGGCAAAAAACAAAGGTTATGTTAAAGGCGATGTGGAATTACTGCATAATGGAAAAATGTACAAGATAGGAGGGAAGGATTGATGGCTTCGTTACAATGCAAAAATTGTAAATATGGAATTCATTATCATGATGAACCGTCAGGGATTGAATATGTCATGATTGAATTTCCTGATTGGATCAAAATAACATCAGCAAAATTTGATCTTGAAAACAAAGTGATAGATATTAAAACTGGTTATCCTAAACTGTATCGAACGGATACTATAGCAGAAGATTTTCCGAATGCTGTTAGAAAATTTTGGAAATGTCCAAAATGCGGAGCTTTGATTTTCTTCGATGAAAAAGGTAAGGTGAAAGCTGAGTATATACCAAATGGAGATGATACTCAGGTTACCTCGGGAATAGAATGGACGGGGATCGCTTTCGATGATTATCATTGGGATGAATTAACCGAAGCAGCTTTACCTGACAAGCAATTGATTGTAGGAATAAGTGGATTTTATGAGATTTATATTTCAGAGGATGAACTGGTGCTGAAGCACGGGACTGGTGATAAACTAACGAGATACCGTAGAATAATGTAATAAGATGCCTGAATATCAAGCTGTGCAGATATTCAGGCATTATTTTATTGGAGTGATTAAAAAGTCCTTGACAACTTGTCTCAGGAAAGACAGCGAAAAGTATCCTTATTTCCTGTGGTGCCCGCCTGGCTCCATTTGACATCAAGGAGCTCAGAGACCTTATGAGTTACGATGAATTGGAGCTGGATCTGATCGGGGATCGTAAGACAGCACTCTTTGTTATTATCTCGGATACGGATGATACCTTTAACTTTGTGGTCAGCATCATGTATACCCAGCTCTTTAATCTTTTATGCGACAGGGCTGATAATAAATACAATGGCAGGCTGCCGGTTCATGTGAGATGCCTGCTTGATGAGTTTGCTAACATCGGCCAGATTCCAAAGTTTGAAAAGCTGATTGCCACCATCCGAAGCAGGGAGATTTCAGCCTGCATTATCTTGCAGTCCCAGAGTCAGCTGAAGGCAATTTATAAAGATTCCGCAGACACAATTGTGGGCAACTGCGATACGACACTCTTTCTAGGTGGAAAAGAGACGACTACTCTGAAGGAAATGTCAGAGATGCTTGGTAAGGAAACCATTGATATGTACAACACTTCTGATACTAGAGGCAGCAACCGAAGTTATGGTATCAATTACCAGAAAACCGGGAAGGACCTGATGAGTAGGGATGAGCTGGCTGTCATGGATGGTGGTAAATGCATCTTGCAGCTTCGTGGTGTGAGACCGTTCTTCAGCAACAAATACGATATCACCAAGCATAAGAATTATCCGCAGCTGTCTGACAGTGATCCGAGACTTGCTTTTGATATTGAAAAGTTTGTCAGAAGGAGACTGATACTGAAAAAGGATGAAGAAGTGGAAGTCTTTGATGCGGAGGTTGATACAGACACAACTCTGGAAACCGGATAGAAAATATATTCCCGAAATCCGGGGAATACAGAGCGCAGATTCTTTGAATGAGAGGTATATTTTCATCCTGAGATTTTCTATAATAGCCCTAACAAGAGGGCTCGCAAGAGCGTTTTGCAGTGAAGGAGATGAAGATTATGCATGGACATGGACCAGGACCCGGCGGCCCGGGAATGGGTGGCCCACATGGCCCAGGTATGGGAGGTCCACACGGACACGGCCCAGGTATGGGTGGCCCCGGAATGGGATTTGGTGGACCGAGAATGGGTGGCGGCCCTTGGGGACCACCTCCACCGCCAAGAAGAGGCGGATGTGGATGCTGCCTGATGCCATTTGTTTTAGTAATAGGACTTGTAGTGGCAGTGGTAGCAATGATCCTGTAAACAAGTAAATATCGCAACAGACTAAAGGAGTTTATGACGATGAATCATAGGCTCCTTTTTGTATGGAAAAAAATGGAGGAAATATGAGTGAGAATATCCGTGCTCCTTGCCGATAAAGTGGGAGCAAAAAAACTGAATATGATGAAACCAATTGGCCTTGTACACGACGTACAGGGCTTTTTCTATTTCTAAAGAAACTTTTTTGAATATACGGAGGACATTTTATATGGCATTTTTTAATAGCGCAGTAGGCGTATTACAGACACTTGTTACAGCCCTTGGAGCCGGACTTGGAATCTGGGGCGTGATCAACCTGATGGAAGGTTATGGCAATGACAACCCGGGCGCCAAATCACAGGGAATGAAGCAGCTTATGGCGGGCGGTGGTGTAGCCCTCATCGGCACAACCCTGGTACCTTTGCTTTCCGGCCTGTTTTAAGGCAGCCCATCAGAAAAAAATAAGGAGGTCGTAGCAGTTGTTTGATCTATTTGGTTCTATAGAGGACTGGTTTCATGAGGTCCTTGCAGGATTCGTATCGAGCAATCTGACTACCATGTTCACCGATGTAAATGACAAGACCGGAACCATTGCTGCGGAGGTCGGGCAGACCCCGCAGGGATGGAACTCCGGCATATTCTCCATGATCCAGAACCTGTCCGATTCCGTGATCATTCCCATTGCGGGGATCATCATCACCTTCGTGCTGTGTTACGAGCTGATCTCTATGATTATCGATCGCAACAACCTGCACGATGTGGACACATGGATGTTTTTTAAATGGTTTTTCAAGGCATTCGTTGCCATTTATCTGGTAACAAATACCTTTACCATCGTCATGGCGGTCTTTGATGTGGGGCAGTCCCTGGTCAATTCGGCGTCAGGGGTCATCGGATCCAACGCTTCCATTGACATTACGGCTACCATTACAGCCATGGAAACGGAAATGGAGACCATGACCATCGGGGAACTTTTGCAGCTGACAATGGAAACATTGCTGGTTTCGCTTTGTATGAAGATTATTTCGATACTTATTACGGTCATTCTCTATGTCAGAATGATCGAGATTTATTTATACACATCCATCGCTCCGGTTCCTTTTGCCACAATGACAAACCGGGAATGGGGACAGATTGGAAATAACTACGCCAGAGGATTGCTGGCACTTGGATTCCAGGGCTTTTTCATCATGGTGATCGTAGGCATTTACTGTGTGCTCATCAACCAGATGACGGTGGCGTCAAATGTACATTCGGCGCTGTTTTCCGTGGCAGCCTATACGGTGATCCTGTGCTTTGCCCTGTTTAAGACCAGCGGCATCAGCAAATCCATCTTTAATGCAAGGTAGAAGGGAGTGAGGCGTTATGGCTTATGTACAGGTTCCCAAGGACCTGACAAAGGTAAAAAATAAGGTCATGTTTAACCTGACCAAGAGGCAGCTGATCTGCTTCGGTCTGGCGGCACTGATCGGAATTCCCACATATTTTCTGACGAAAAATCTGGTGGGAACTACGGTGGCGGCCTGCCTGATGGTGATTTTGATGCTGCCATTTTTCTTTTTCGCCATGTACGAAAAGGACGGGATGCCACTGGAGAGGATTCTCTACAATATCTGGCGCGCCAAGGTGCAGCGTCCGGGCATCCGCATTTACAAGACAAGTAACTTTTATGAAATGATTCAGGAAGAGACAGGTGACAGGGAGGTAGTTGGAAGTGGCACTAATGTCAAAAAGAAAAAGCCGCAAAAAGGCAAAAGTAAAAAATCCGGCAAGAAGTCCGGAAAGTAAGAAGAAAAAATCTAATAACGCAATCCACGCAAAAACAAAGGTCAGATCCGGCCATGAGGTCAGCTCCATTCTTTCCG
>CAVAON010000144.1:0-1898 GCA_963590215.1 Anaerovoracaceae bacterium
TTCTTTTTTCTGTACAAAATGCTTCTGTTGACCCAAATAAACCAATTATAAAGACAGAAAGGTTGCCCATTTCAATAAATACCATCAGGCATAAATCTCTTTTTGGAAGACCACATTATTCTTTTCATAGTTGGAATTTTAGTTCCTATAGTGTAATAGCCGGATATACTCCGTATGCCGATGGAAAGGTACCAATTCATATACAAAAATATCCAGGATATATATTTGCAGAAGGGGATATAAGAATAGATTCGGCATTTGATACAACATTGGGAACAATAGTTTCAGCGCAGAATATCTATATTGGAGGACGTGCACAAACAGGGAGTGCAAATTTAGTTGCTCATGGGAATATTGAAATGGCAATGAAACAAGTTGATTTAAATCAAATAAAAGCAAGGGCAGAAAATATAGTTATTGAACAGTTACAAAGTCTTGTAATAGGAGGGTATATAACACCCTTAGTTGTTTCTGAGGAGCAAAAAGGAGTAGTTATTAATCTTGAGAAATTAGCTAAACCATTGGGGTTTGCTTTATCAAAGCGTCCTATGTTAACTGATGCAAGTTCTTTAGGACTACCACTATCTATAGTTCCTACGGCGAGGGGGATTGATAGTGAAGTAGTATTAAGAAATCCAAGTGATATGGGGTTTGTATTACCTACAATTAATGCGGTTCCTTTTATTCCAACTGTATCTGATTTAGTTACAGCAAAATTGCTAAGGATGGTTGTAACACCGTTATATGGAACAGAAATAGGATTTAATGTCAATTTGATAGGAGTATTAGAAAGAAACGGGAAGGAACTTATGCAATCGTTTGTTTATTCGAAAGATTGTGATATTCCTGATGGAACATTAGCTTTAGTATATGGAGAAGAGAAAGAAGGAGAGGCGATTAGAGATAAGGATGTACGAAGAATACAGCAACGAACACCATATCTTTTTATTGGAAACATTATTAATGAGGCAATACATTATCTAAAAGCAAAGCAAGAAGCAATATTAAGAAGTAGAGAAGGTAGTGTTACAATAAGACCTGAGGACTTTAATATAGACTCAAGGGATTTAACAATAGAAGCAGATCAAAATGTCGAATTATTGTCAGATTATATTTATTCTGATTCAAGGAAAATAGGAGTCGATCCTGTAAAAATAGAGGTTCCGGGTTCAGTAACATTGTCAGCAGGAGGAGATGTTGTGAATAGAGCTGCGCAAATAAAAGCAGGGGATAATATCGTAATACAATCAAAACAAGGAAATATAACAGAAGAATCAATGGAAATAGATCCTGTATCGAAAAGGATTAACAGATCTTCTGTGGTTTCTCAAAGTAGTGTAGCTGTACCGGAAATTGATGCAAAAGGAGTAATAAGAGAGGTGGCTTCACAGGGGACAATCAGTCAAATGGGAAGTGTTATGAAAGCAGGGAAGGGAATAGAATTTGAAGCAGAAAGACATATAGTAAAACCAGCTTATGTTACAACGCAAGTGTCAACACACTCTGGAAATACAACTTCAACAATTAGAATGAGAACGCCGAAAGAAAGCGTTTTTGAATCTCCTGAAATTCTGTTTAGTTCTAATGATACAACATTAATCGGTGCCCAAATAATCAGTTCAAGAGTAATAAACAGTGGGAATTTGTATGCGACAAGTGCAGAAGGAACAAAGGAAAGTCATGCAACAACCGTAAGTAGAAGGCGTTGTTGTGGAATTAGGATAGGAAAATCAACACAAACTGTGCATAGTGTCGAAAGTTTTTATGAACCAACCCGGATCTTAGGGGAGTATTTTGAATCTTCAGGGGTTGGAAAGTGCACATTAGAAGGAGCGGTTATTGATGTATTGGAAATGGCGATCAAGAAGAAAGATTTGATAGATAAGACATTTTATACG
>CAVAON010000144.1:1908-4185 GCA_963590215.1 Anaerovoracaceae bacterium
GAGCAACACATATAACAAGAAGTTCCAAAGGATTTTTTGCTCCAAGAATAAAAGGGGATCCATTCTATGAATCAAGCAGAGCTTTGAGAAAAGTCGTGACATTTGGAGATGTAGTTCCAAGTGCATTAAATGTCGTGGGAGCAGGAGCGCAGACACTGACACATGCGATGATGTTAGCGAATTTATCGAAAATAAATAATCCATTAGCGACAATATCACAAATATTCATGAGTAGGTTTGTGAGTGGATTTGGATACAGTAATATAACGCAGAGAACGAAGATAACTGAGAAAGTACCACATCAAACGCAAGCTAAGGTCGGAATATTAAAGGTGAGTAATGATAGGACACATCTTGAAGGTATATGGGATGTTGATCAAGCCGAGATAGAAACGAAGCTATTTACGACATCGGCTCCAAAGTATGAAGCGGAACAAACAACAGAGACAGAAGGATTTAGTGTATCGTTGTCACCAGCGGCATTATTGAGTGCAGCGATAGCGCCTGGGATAGCATCAAATCTCGCCTGTTTGCCGAGTGTAAGTGTGAGTGGATCTGAAGGGCATATTGAGCGAACAGCCTATCTTCCTATGAGATTTAATGCAAATAGGCTTTTTGTACAATGTGATAATGCGGTGTTTTCAGGAAGTCAGATTCGTTCCAAGGTAGTAGAAATGATAGTCAGTGGAGATTTGACAATAGAGTCGTTACGTGATATTCTAAAAGAGGAGAATAGCAATTCTGCGATAAATGGAAGTCTGGCAGCTGTGTTTTCAAGTGTACATAAAATAGACAACAGGGCTACATTAGATCCGAAGTTGGGAGCTATTCCAACTCTTAGAATAGCAGATGAAGAAGAAATCATAGAGAAAGTAAATACACTGGCAGAATTGGTTGGGGAAGAGAAATTCTATCTGAAAGTAGGAGGATTGCTATATCAAAGAGGGGCAGATGTTGGCTTAAAGCCTGATGGGTTAGTTACAAAATCGGAATCAGAGAAGATAGAAGCTGAGAGGATATTAAATACCAATATACCGGAAACGCATAGTCATAAGAGGAAGGTAATTAATCCGACAGTAGGGGAACTCGTCGCATGCATGGGCCAGATAGATGAGTTCAAACAGATTCGTGCTCAATTCATTACAGAACGTTTAGCCGAAGGTGCCATGATGGAGGAAGCTGATGCTGAATCAAGGGAGATTACTCCAGAAGTAGTAAAAAAAGCGAAAGAGTTGAGGGCAGAAAAGCAATCTAAAAAAGAAAAGCTGTTAGATAAGATAGAAGAAAAATTACCTAAAGATATAGATAATCCAGAGCTTCGGGCTGCAATGTTGAAGGAATACCTAAATGAATACGGAAGTGAAATTATAGCGGAAGTTGAGCAGTATACATTAGATGAAATTAGAGCAGAAACAGAGTTGTTTGGTAGTGTAAAATCTTCCAAAACAGCAGAGTTTTTAAGGAATTATGCAGAAGCGGAACAGGCATCTGAGGAAGAAATTACCGCTGAAATAGCAAAAGAAGCTTACAAGGGGTTAGCAAATTTTGCAGACACATTTGATAGGCTGTTTATTCCTGGATATGAAGCATGGGCAGATGGCGGGACGACGACAGAAATAGTAACATCTGCAGTCAGCGATATAGTTCTAACATTAGTAGGAGGAAAGGTTATAAAAATAGCCTGGAAAGGTACTAAAGCTCTTTATCAAGGGGCCAAGGCTTTAGGAAAAAGTTTTGCTGCAGAACAAAAGGTTTTTGAAATTGCGATCAATAAGTCTCCATATAACCCTAGAGCTATGGAACAATTGTTAATGCGAGATGGTGCTGAGGTTACAAGTTCAACTCTTCCGAAGTTAAATGCTAAAAATGTTAAGCTTGCTGGTGATAGACATGGAGTGAGTAAGATTGTGTTTGATCAAAGAGGTTTCCCAATTTTTGATTCACATATTAAAGTAGAAACAAGAATTAGTGGAGACTTAGCTCATATGACACCAGAAGCCCATAAAGTAGCTGCAACTAAACAATTAAGAGCAGATATTGAAACTGGTAAAGTCGATAAAAATTTGTTTTCAGATTTAGAATTGAAACAAATAATGGCAGGAAAACCAAAAATAGGTGAATATACTTGGCATCATCATCAAGATTTAGGAAGGATGCAACTGGTCCCAACCAAGATTCATCAGCAAACAGGTCATATAGGTGGAGATTCTCTTTGGGGTATGGGAGAAAAATAATATGAAATATCTAAGACAATCAAATGTACTCGGAGATTATGGG
>CAVAON010000145.1:0-4168 GCA_963590215.1 Anaerovoracaceae bacterium
ATAGTAGTCAAGCAAGAAGGGGATAAGGAATGAATTATTTTCGCAGTCTTTTAAAAAATGCAGACAAAATACTGCTTATTCTGCCGATCATATTTGCAATAATAAGCATCCTGATGATAAGCAGCACATATTATGACAATGGATTTGTCATTTCAAAATCAGCAGTAGTGCAGCTTGTAGCATATATTCTTGGATTCATATGCATGTTTTTTCTCATGTATGTGGATTATCAGTTCTTTTTGGGTATCGAAAAGCCTCTGTATATAGGTTCGATACTGTTTTTGCTTACTGTATATATTCCAGGGCTCGGATATGAGCAGTTTGGAGCAAGATCCTGGATTAATCTGGGCTTTACAACATTTCAGCCTTCTGAAATAGTTAAAATCACATTTGTGCTTCTTTTTGCAATGTATCTCGCAAGAAACAGACAGTCTATGCAATACTTCAAAGGCTTTATCATGGCTTTTTTGTATGCTGCACCGTTTATTGTAATCGTCGCTAAGGAAGACATGGGCTCTGGCCTTGTATTCTGCTCCATCTGGATACTGATGGTGTTTTTCGGTGGTGTGGATTACAAAATTCTCTACAGAACTGCTCTCGCATTTATTGTTTCGCTGCCAATACTTTTCAGATTCCTTGATGATTATCAGAAACAGCGAATAACTGCTTTCCTGCATCCTAATGATACGAGTATAGAGGCGACATATCAGGTAATGCAGGCAAAAACCGCAATAGGTTCAGGTGGATTCTTTGGTAAAGGTCTGTTTCAGGGAGATCTCAAAACTCTTGATTTCCTGCCTGTTCAGACATCAGACTTCATCTATGCCGTTATTTGCGAAGAGTTCGGTTTTCTTGGAGGATTTGTCGTGATTTGTCTTTATGCTGTATTTATCTACAGAACAGCTCTTACATGCCATCTTGCAAGAGATCTTTACAGTGGACTTATTGTCGCGGGATTTCTGGGAATGTTTGTGTTCCAGATATTTGAGAATATAGGAATGACAATGGGCGTAATGCCTGTAACGGGTATTACCCTACCGTTCATTTCTTATGGAGGCTCATCTATCATTTCAAATATGATGGCTCTGGGACTGATACTTAATGTAAACGTCAGAAGTAATTTATATAACTATTGATAAATCGCCCATGCGGCGATTTTACTTTGGAGGATATTATGTACGATACAGTAATATTTGATTTGGACGGCACACTCTTAGATACTCTTGATGATCTGACCCTGGCTGTAAATCATACCTTGAAAAAATATGGCTACCCTACTCATACAAAAGAGGCGATTCGCACCTTTATAGGCAATGGAATAAACCGTCTTATGAAAAACGCACTCCCTCAAGACATAAATAATGACACCTTTAGCAAGATATTTAACTCATTCAAGGAATACTATACAGTTCATTCATCCATACACACAAAACCTTTTTCCGGCATTTTACCTATGCTCGAAATGCTTCACCAAAAGAGCATCAAAACAGCTATAGTATCCAACAAAAACATTGAAGCCGTACAGGCTCTCAATGAGCATTTTTTCAGTGATTATGTCAAAATCGCCATAGGTGAAAGAGCCGGAACAAGAAGAAAACCATATCCTGATGCTCTCCTCGAGGCCATGAAACAGCTTAATGCGGGCAAAACTCTCTATGTGGGCGACTCTGCCGTAGATAAGCAGACGGCAGACAATGCAGGAGTAGACTGCGTACTTGTGCGCTGGGGATATGGCAGTGATATTGACAGTCTGCACCCGGCCGGGATAATAGATAAACCAGGTGACCTGTTTGATCTGCTGTAAATATATGATTATGCACCCATTTTGCTAAGTGACAGCATTCATCAAGTTCCTTTACCAAGGATTTCGAGGAAGTCCTTGTAGGCAAAGGTTCTGTTCCTGGCATTGGTTGTTGTTTGCACAAGAATTCCAGCTTCCTTAAGGCGTTTGACTGCACCCGAAACTGTATTGAAAGAAAGTCCAAGAATCTCGGAGGTTTTACGTATTTCGATAATAGGATTTGCTTCTATGTAATTAAACACGCACATTGTGTTTTTCGCAGTACGTCCCATTCCAGAAATAACAGTGATATTTTTTTCGTGCAAAGAAGTGAGTTCGTCAATGGCTCCCGTCGCATCCTCTGACGATTCGATAATTGCCTGGAGAAAGAATCTCACCCACTGCTCATAATCGCCTTTGCGTCTTACCTCCGTCATTCTATCGTAGTACTCCACTCGATTCCTTTTCAAGAAATATGAGATATACAATGCTGGGGTGCTGAGCACTTTTTTCTCCATTAAGAATAATGTAATAGGCAACCGCCCTATGCGACCATTGTCGTCCAAAAACGGATGTATTGTTTCAAATTGGTTCAGACATTGCTGCATCCATATCATCCGGATTCGGCGGAATATATCGGGCATTTTGCAAAGTGCTGCCCTGTCCTCCTATCCAATTTTGCGAATGCCGGAATTCTCCAGGGTTTTTTTCAGTCCCACGGACGCCCTTCATAAGAACTTCGTGAATCTCCCTTATAAGTTGATTGCAAAGTGGGAGTTCGCTGAGTCTCCTTATGGCAAAATCAGTTGCCTTGACGTAGTTAATAACATCGGCAACATTGCGGTTTGTCTTAGCCTCTATCAACGGATCAAGCACATCTTCCAAAGTCGCTTGCGTTCCTTCGATTTGCGACGACATAAGTGCTTCCTTGCGGACATACATAGATACAAACAAATTCACATTCGGAATGCGTATCGCCATGCTCTCCAAGACAGCAAGGCTTGAATTTGCCCGCACCAAAAGTTCAAGTATGTCATCGGTGATTTCTATGGGTGGGCTTGGTGGCAGTGGGCTGGGTACAAAAGACTGATATGCCATGTCTCCACTTAAATTCGTCCTTAAATATCCTGCTCGGGTGTTCATGTTTTTACTTTTTTCCTCCAAACTGAAATATTATCCCAATTACATCTTTCTTATTTCAATTTGTCAAATAAAATTGAAATAAAGTACGGGTTCAACATTTAGAGGTTGCATTTACGACTAATATTGTCAGTAAGAGACCTTCCTGCGATGGAAGGTCTCTTTTCATGCTAATATTCAGGTTCGCTATTTTGTCCATTTACGGCTTGCATATTTACACTGATTGAGCTTGGTGTAGGCAATCAGCTTGCTGCCTTTGTAAACTCTTACCTGTACTTTGTAGTAGTACTTATTGTTTTTCTTGCCGCTGGTGTAAGTGTATGATGAAGACTTCTTAATTGAAGTCGATTTATAGCTCTTTGCTTTCTTTGTTGAACGATAATATCTGTATTTGAACGTATATCCGGCTTTTTTAAGCTGGCTGATTATCTTCTTGTCGTTCTTATCAAGGCCAAGCGTTACCTTCACGTTTTTCTTGGAAGTCTTGCCGGTCTTAGCGACCAATGTGAGCTTGCCTGCGAGGCTTTTCGCCTTGGATGCGGTCATCGTGGTCACCGCAGAACCTCCATCCGTCTTGCCTGCCTGATCTTCCACAACTTCGACTATGATTCCAGCTTCCCCACCTTCTACAGGTGCAATCTGATATGCTGCGCTGCTGTTTGCGAGAACCTTGAGGTCTCCGGCCGTATTGTTTACTCTGAGGTTTGCAGCTGGAATCGTGATGTTAAGAGCACCATAGTAGGAATCTGTCGGGGTTCCACTGATGGTTGCCACGAAGTCATAGTAGCCCGCGCTCTTAATCTTGGCCGAAAGTCCCTTTGGCAGGTTGAACCAGCTAGATACATCGGCTCCTACAGTGATGCCTTTGAAGATGTCTCCATGGAGGCTAATCTTAACATCCGTTTCTGTCATCGCCTTGCCAGCTGTACCTGCAACACTTACGTTATCAACGGATGCGTTGTATATTTTCGTGTATGTCGCTGTAGCCTCGCTGCTGCTTATTACTTCCACATATGTACCCCTGTCCATGGCAACAGAAGTACGTGCTCTCAGCTCGGTCGTGCCGTCGCCAAAGATTTCTATGCCAGCAGCTGGGTCATATTTTTTCCAACCGTCTCCTCTATCATACTCGAGGTACGCATTGGAAGGCATTCCTGTTGCCGCAAGAGAAACTTTGAGCGGTTTTGTAAACTTCGTATCAGTCTGGCTGATCGTAGGAACTGGGAGCGTGCTTACCTTGGTAAAGGT
>CAVAON010000146.1:0-4102 GCA_963590215.1 Anaerovoracaceae bacterium
ACTCCGCCTGTAGTGCCGAAAATATGACCTGCGCCTGTTCCTTCGCCAAATGGGTTGTCAAATTCACTGTCATGAAGGGCAGGGAAGTCAATACCCATATCATATATCATGCTGGAAAGCTCTCTTGTTGTGATAACTGCATCCACATCACGAAGTCCGTCAACTTCCAGCTCAGGCCTTGAAACTTCGAATTTTTTAGCTGTGCAAGGCATTACTGAAACAACATATATATCTTTCGGGTCAATACCTTTCTTCTCTGCATAGTAACTCTTTAATATTGCACCAAACATCTGGTGAGGTGATTTGCATGATGAAAGATTACCAAGCATATCAGGGTAATTATGCTCGCAGAATTTAATCCATCCAGGTGAGCAGGATGTGATAAGCGGTAATTTGCCGCCGCCTCTGATCCTGTCGATAAGCTCTGTGCCTTCTTCCATGATGGTAAGGTCAGCTGCAGTATCTGTATCAAATACAGCATCAAAGCCGAGCATTTTGAGAGCTGTTACCATCTTACCTGTTACAGGAGTTCCCATCGGCATGAGGAAATCTTCTCCGAGGGCTGCTCTTACAGCGGGAGCTGTCTGAACAACCACGTGCTTTGACTCATCATATATAGCTTCCCATACCTTGTCAGTATCGTCCTTTTCTTTGAGAGCTCCTACAGGACATACATTGATGCATTGACCGCAGTTGACACATGGAGTCTCTGAAAGAGGCATATTAAACGGTGATGCTATTACTGTATTAAAGCCTCTGTTTACAGCATCTATAACGCCTACTGTCTGTATGTTTTTGCATACACTTACGCATCTTCTGCAGAGTATGCATTTGTTCGGGTCTCTTACGATTGATGTTCCTATGTCGAGAGGGAGTTTTTTGTTATCCCCTTCAAAATGAACATCACTGATGTTAAGCTTGTTTGCAAGCACCTGCAGTTCACAGTCTATATGTGATCTGGTGCATGTCTGACATGATGCCTTGTGGTTTGACAGTATCAGCTCAAGATTTGTTCTTCTTGCAGCCATGATTTCAGGTGTATGAGTTTTGACAACCATACCTTCTGAAACTGGATGCACGCATGCAGCCTGCAGCGCTCTTGCGCCTTCAACCTTGACTATGCACATACGGCAGCAGCCAAGCTCGCTTACATTTTTCAGGAAGCATAGTGTCGGAATTGCAATGTTCGCTTCTTTTGCAGCCTCAAGGACTGTATAATTCTCAGGAACCAAAACATCTATGCCATCTATATTTACATGTACTTTCTTCATTATCTCAGCTCCTTTCCTACGCATTCTTCAGGATTGACTTGAATGGACATTTTTCTATGCAGGCACCGCATTTGACGCATTTATCCTGATTGATTGCGAATGGTGTGTTTTTATCGCCTGATATTGCATCAACAGGGCAGTTCTTCTTACATATGCCGCATCTCTTACATGAATCTGTATCAATTTTGAATTTGAGCATTGATTTGCAGACACCTGCAGGACATTTCTTATCAATGACATGTGCCATATATTCATCCTTGAAATATTTCAGAGTTGAAAGCACTGGATTAGGTGCTGTCTGTCCAAGTCCGCAAAGTGCAGCAGCCTTGATATCTCTTGCAAGTGTTTCAAGCTTGTCAATATCTTCAGGCACACCTTTGCCCTCTGTGATTCTTGTGAGAATCTCAAGCATTCTCTTGGTGCCTATTCTGCAAGGAGGACATTTGCCGCATGATTCATCTACAGTGAATTCAAGGAAGAACTTCGCAAGGTCAACCATGCATGTATCTTCGTCCATTACGATAAGTCCGCCTGAGCCCATCATTGAGCCTAAAGCTATGAGGGATTCATAATCTATAGGTGTGTCAAGTTTTGATGCAGGGATGCATCCGCCTGACGGTCCGCCTGTCTGTGCAGCCTTGAAGTGTTTGCCGTTTGGAATACCGCCGCCTATATCATATATGATTTCTCTGAGGGTGGTACCCATAGGAATTTCAACAAGACCTGTGTTTTCAATTTTGCCGCCGACAGCAAATACTTTAGTTCCGTGTGATTTCTCAGTACCGATACCGGCAAACCATTCTGCACCCTTTAAGATTATTACAGGCACATTTGCATATGTTTCTACGTTATTTAATATTGTAGGCTGTCCGAAAAGTCCCTTGACAGCAGGGAAAGGAGGTCTTGGTCTTGGTTCGCCTCTTTTGCCTTCTACTGATGTCATCAGTGCCGTTTCTTCTCCGCATACGAATGCTCCGGCTCCTAGCCTGATGTCAAGATCAAAATCAAAGCCTGTGCCAAGAATATCTTTGCCTAGAAGTCCATATTCTCTTGCCTGCTTGATTGCTATTGTAAGTCTTTGAACTGCAATAGGATATTCTGCTCTTACATATACATACCCCTGGTTTGAACCTATTGCATATGCTGCAATTGACATTGCTTCGATGACAGAATGAGGGTCTCCCTCAAGTACAGATCTGTCCATGAATGCACCAGGGTCTCCTTCGTCCGCATTACAGCATACATACTTTTGCTTTATCTGCTGAGCTGCTGCAAAGCTCCATTTAACTCCTGTAGGGAAGCCTGCGCCTCCTCTTCCTCTGAGACCGGCTGATTTCATCAGCTCTATGACTTCTTCCGGAGTCATTTCTGTGAGAACCTTTTCGATAGCCATATATCCGTCTCTTGCTATATATTCGTCTATATCTTCAGGGTTGATTGCTCCGCAGTTTCTGAGAGCTACTCTCATCTGCCTTGAGAAGAAATCTACACTTTCGAGTGCATTTGATATTTCCCCTTCTTCGTGCTTTCCGGCCAGCAGTCTTGTGACAGGTTTTCCCTCCATCACGTGACTTTTGAATATTTCCTCAACATCTTCTACCTGTACCTGTGTGTACATCAGATGATCAGGATATATCATCATGATAGGACCCTGGGCGCAAAGACCGAAGCAGCCTGTTTTGACAACCTTGATTTCATTTCCCATGTTGTTTGCAGCTATGAGCGCTTCCATTTCATCGATGATTTTCATCGAAGATGAAGATGTACATCCTGTACCGCCGCATACGAGTATATGCATTCTGCCGCCCTCTGCTGTAGGCGCTGCATTTTTATCTATACGTATTTCAAGGTCTGCTTTTTTGCTTTCCCTTATCTTCCTTATATCTTCTATGCTTTTTATCATACGGCAGCCTCCTCGTCTTCATATTTTTTTAGGATATCATCCACCATATCGGCTGTAAGCTTGCCATATACATCGTCGTTGACGGTTACAACCGGCGCAAGACCGCATGCGCCTATGCAGCGACA
Organism: Anaerovoracaceae bacterium; assembly: GCA_963590215.1. GTDB lineage: Bacteria > Bacillota > Clostridia > Peptostreptococcales > Anaerovoracaceae > UMGS973. The sequence goes on from CAVAON010000146.1 coordinate 3,300, forward strand.
GGCATCAAGTGAAAACTTGCCGTCTTCTGTGCATTCGCCTGTGTTGATTCCAAGCTTTTCTCTAAATTTGTCGAGGATTTCCTGAGAACCCTTGACATAACATGCTGTACCCATACAGACACTGATTCTGTATTTACCTTTGGGATTTGTTGTGAACTGGGTGTAAAAGCTTACAACTCCGTATACTTCCGCCAGTGGGACACCAAGTCCCTCTGCAATTTTAAGTTGAACCTCCATAGGGAGATAACCGTAAAGATCCTGTGCCTCATGCAGCACCTGAATCAGTGAACCACGTGTATCTTTGTGTTTTGTGATTATCTCCTGAAGTTTCTTTTCCATTTCATTTGAACATCCTGTGCAATTTGATGTCATGGAGTAAACTCCTTTCTTTATAAAATAATTACTACATCTTATTATTACTATATACAAAATTTTATCAGATGGATACTGTATGCATCAAGTGAATAATCAGGTGACGGCAAAAAAGACAAACAAGTCAGAAAAGCATCCAATATTTAGGAAAATAAACTGGTTACATAAGAGGTGAAAATAACAAATGTGTTATTGAGGGAATATAAAAGTGCTGAGGGCATGATAAATAAGAAATCTCTTGACAAAGGATAGAAAAAATCAGCTTATATCATCGAAGAGTTGCCTTATATCTATTTCCAAAGCATCTGTGAATTTGCCTATGGTTTCAAGAAGGGGAGTTTTTTAAGCGATTAGCCCAGAGTGATGATATTATCCAGTTGAAATATGAGGTGCCGGATGATATACTTTAGGTAATGCAAAACCGTCCCGAA
>CAVAON010000147.1:0-4073 GCA_963590215.1 Anaerovoracaceae bacterium
CTGTCATATCCAAGCCTATATGCTTCGTTAAAATCCACTTCTTCAGCAAGCATATACAGCCAAATATCAATATCTTTCCAAAAGAAAATTGGTGATGCTACCGTCTGCTGCTGAATTTTAACAGACTCTGCATCATCCTCAACTCTGTTGTATTTACTTCTGCTTACAGATTCAGATTTCCTAATTCCATAAAACGTTAAAATCTGCTGGTTTCTATACAAGCTATTTATCACTCTCGTAATAGGCCCTGTTTTAAACATAGAACAGCACCAACGCATCATTCGGGCTGGTGGTCCTATATCTTCGCATACATCCATAAATACCTGCTCATCGTTTTTAGCAAACAGAAATATTGCCTGTGGATGATTTTTTCTAAAACGTTCAGCATATGCCACTGTAGATGGAAATTCTAATGTGGTATTTCCAAAAATGTGAACCAAACTAGGATTGCTAAGCGCCTTTACAACCACATCCGCGGTTACTGTTGAATCTTTTCCGCCGGAGAACGATATTACCAACCGCTCTTCGTCAAATTTAGATGCAGTCTTCCTTACAAATTCGAATGATTCATCCTTTAAATAATTCAATCTGTTACGATTTGCTGTTATGAACGTTTCTATATGTTTGTCAAAATATTCATAGCTATTCTCTTCTTTATATTTTTCCAATTCCTCGCTAATAGCATCCGTATCAGCCATCTGGAATATATTGCTCGGAATGGATACACTTTTCCCGTCTATGTAATATCTACTATTAACAGCCCAAACAGAACTCTTAATGTATTCATGAGGCTTCTTATCTAACAAAATTTCTAACAACAATCTTTCTTCTGGAAATACCGGTCTCAAATCTGTTGTTAAATATTTTGTCTTGCCTCCGCACAAAGGGCATATTCCTTTATCAGCCTGATTACTAATTTGTATAATCGGCGTATTGCAATGTTTACACCAATAAACTTCTGTCGGAAGATCCTCTACTGTTTTTTCGCCACAGATGGGGCAATTTTCTTCATTTGTCTCTATATTGCAATTTCTGCACCACATTCTGCCGCTCACCTTCCTCTCCATCGCGCATCTATATTAAGCATACAACTATAGCTGTCCAATAATCAGGACTTAATCACAACCGATTGCATATATCTCAAATAAATGTCAATCATTCGACTTTCCATTGTTGCGCATCCACTCATCAACTTCTTCTTTGTCGAATCGCCAAATCCGGTCAATCTGGTGTGCTGGCATGCCCTTGGTTTTTATCCATTTTGTCGCTGTATCTCTGCTAATTCCGAGATATTCGCATATCTGTTTCATCGACATCCATTTGCCCATTTTTTCCTTCTCCTGCGTAGAGTCTAAATGTGAATATAGTTCCTCTAGCATCATATCACCTTTGTGCAAAATAATCAAGATTCCTCTTGTATTATGCATGTTTTTGATGTATAATGCTTATTCTTTCGTGTTTGAGTTGTATTTTATGGTTTTATGCCGATTTATGCTGGGTTATCACTTACCTATGTCTTCCATTCATCTGCCACCGATCATGGCTCTTAATGCTCTTTATCGCCTGACCGAGGCTATTGCCCCGGCCGTGCTGATGATATGATGACTAAACTTATGCTTGTGGAATATCACGCAGGATCCTTTCGCTGGATACTCGGTACAATGCAGATACCAGTAGTGACCGGTATTGCGACTCTGTACTGTTACATCCCTTCCATCTGCCATAATTACATTGAAATACTCAGGATCCACCTGAGACAGCTGCCTTGCATCAAACATACGCACCTCCTATCTTTTCTTCTTGAACCAGGCTGCCAGTGCCTTGTCTACCACTTCTTCTATTTCCTTTTGGCTTACTTCATCAAAATATTTCTCACGGATTTCACCCGAAAGCTTGATTGGCTTATAAACCTTCGGCTCCTCTATCTTTCCCAGGACTGGGTCCACCTCTGGTTCCTTACCAACGACAGCCTCGCGAATAGCTTTTTCTGTCATGTTGGCCTTACGCACTCGCTCAGCGATTGGCTTGCTAATCCGGATACCCGCTGCTTTGGATGTCTTCACTACCAGTTGCTGTCCCACCTCTGGCAAATAGGACAGCTGTACTGCAGCCATCAGCTGTATTTCTCCAGCATCCAACATTTCTTTTATTTCTGGCACCAACTGGTTCACCCGGAGCAAACGTGCAACTGAGCTACCCGACAAGCCATACTCTGAACCTATGAAGTCACGGCTCTTGACCAACTTGTGGTCACCGTGACCACAAGTCTCATTTTCTTCTTTTCCTTCCAATTTTGCTAACTCAGCCAAAATATCATTTCGTTTTCCCTGAGACATAACCTTGTCATATCTCTCTGCCAGCACTGCTGCCTTCTCGCTAATCTGCAGATCCGTGAAGGACCTCTGCATCAGGTTTGTCTCGATTACATATACGTAGGCTTCTGCTTCAGACAGTCCTTCCTTTACAATCGCCGGAATTTCCTTAAGACCAGCTATCTTGGCAGCATTCTGCCTGTTATGTCCCGACAGCATCTCATAGCCGTAATGCATCTTTCTCACAATCACAGGATTCAGTACGCCATGCTCCCTGATGCTCTCCACCATGTCATCCAGCCGTTCTCCCTCATACAGGTGAAATGGATGATTATGAAAAGGTCGAATCGCATCCACTGCTAGCATCTGAACACCGCCAGCAACTGCAGTGACATCGCTACCACCTATCAGATCAATCGCATCATTGAAAATCTTTCGTTTCGCTTCATTCGCCTTCATAAGTCATCAACTCCTTTGCCAGATTTTGATATGCTATGCAGGCTTTTGAATCCGGTGCATATTCCAGGAGTGGCTCGCTATAATAGACCGACTCTCCAACCTTCACAGTAGTCGGAATCTCACTATCAAAGATTCGAATCTGTCCCCGGAAGGTCTCCATCACCTCTTCCACGATTGCCTTACAGAGATTCGTCCTGGCCTCACACATGGTCAGCAAGATACCCGCTACCTGCAATTTCCCATTGATGCGATTTCTAATTTTTCCAACTGTTCGTAAGAAATCCTGCAGTCCCATCATTGCCAGGAGCTGTGGATTTACCGTAATAATCACTTCATCCGCCGCAGCCATCGCATTGATATTCAGCGAACCTAACGAAGGACAAGTATCCAGGAGAATCACATCGTATCTATCCCTAAGTGGATCCAGAATCCTTGCCAGCATTCCTTCTGCTCCCATTTCTAAACGAAGTTTGCTGTCTACCGCTGACAGAAGCATGGATGAAGGAATATAATCCACGCCATTTCTTGATTGGATATACTCCAATGGTTCCGGCAGTTTCTCGTCCTCCATCGCTGCCATCATCAGATCTCCAATTGTTATCTGAACACTCGCCACATCTTCCACACCCAAACAGGTTGTAAGATTAGCCTGGCTGTCAAAATCGACAGCCAGGACTCTCTTGCCCATTTCAGCCAGGGAATATGCCAAATTAAATGTAGAAACAGTCTTGCCAACGCCCCCTTTAAAGGAGCCACACATATAAACCTTGCACATTATCGGCACCTCCTTCCATACACACCCTCGGGCTCAGCCACCTTCATTGCAGCTATGGTCTCTATTTCCGGAAGCGCTATCACAGTTCCCTCCGCCTTCGTAATGATCAGCTTTCCTTCCTCGCACTTCACCTGGATCTTGTCTCCAGATTCAAATCCCAACTCTTTCAGCCACTGGCCTTTCAGCATGATCGTCGGCGTAGACTTGTACCGGTAACCCGACTGCTCATAAACCTTCATTTTTCTGTATTCTTTGACTGCCATAATCCTTGTCCTCCTTGATTCTTTGACTCATTGAAGCTGTGCATCGAAGTTGCTTAGATTAGACCCACGCAAAAAAAGACGCCTTTCTAAGATTTATTTCTTAGAAAAGCGTCCTTGATAAGTACAAATTATTCGGTTTGTCTTTTGGCTCTATGGTACTTGCTATACTTTGAAATTAGTATTATGAAGTATTCAGCAGTATGTATTTGCTGTACTCTTGCTGTACTTTTTTATTCAAAGTCCTCGGAGCCTTGTAAAATAAGG
>CAVAON010000148.1:0-1193 GCA_963590215.1 Anaerovoracaceae bacterium
CCCTTATTCTCACAAGATATGACAATATATTTACAGATGAGGATCTTGTGCTGGGCGAATATGGAGCTACGGTAGTAGGTCTTGAGATTCAGAGACAAAAATCCATCGAAGAAGAAGAAGAAGAAAGAAAAAGAAGCGTTGTGCAGATGGCAATAGGCACTTTGTCATATTCAGAGATTGAAGCTGTAGAGCAGATTTTCTCAGAGCTTGACGGTGATGAAGGACTGCTTGTTGCAAGCAAGATAGCTGACAGATCAGGCATTACCAGATCTGTTATAGTCAATGCTCTGCGCAAGCTTGAAAGTGCAGGAGTTATCGAATCAAGATCACTTGGAATGAAAGGAACGTTTATCAGAATACTAAACGATAAGTTCATCGAAGAAATCAGCAAAGACGATATGAGGCTGTAACAAAACTCCCAAAGATGGAGAGTTCTTGTCAATCCTCTTTCAGAGGTAATGAAAGCTTGATAACGTAATCATCATAGTCAAAGCATGACATATCATCAAGAAGAGTATCTTCAAAAAAGTACTCTTCTTTTTTGTAATTGCTTTCTTCTATGAATTTCAAAAGCTCCTGATACATGATATGAAGTGATGAATATCCTGTAGTGTTTACAATTACCGCATATGTTTTTGGTGGAATTACAGTTATATTTTCTCTCGTACTTATATCAACGGGCTCAATTTTTGTATAAAGATGTGAATAATTGTAACTGCTTTCGGATGAAAAATCCTCTGTAACAGGGACAAGAGCCCCTATGCCGTAAGGACTGTATATCTGATGATCGTGGCAGTATTTAATATGCTGAGCCATTGCAGGATATATATCTTTGTCATCGCTGCTTCCTTTGTATTCTGTGATTATATAGTATTCCTCAGGTCTTTTTTCAAGATGTATCTTGTTGTGCAGTGCGTTAATGCCGTCACATGTAATGTTGATGCGTCTTTGTATAAACGATTTAAGCCATTGAAGTTCTGCTATTTTCTCGTCAGCAAGAACAAGCTGGTGCCTCAGCAGTGTAACGAAATCGCCTGGATTTCTGTTATTCAGATATTCTTTGATTTCGGCAAGAGGCATGTCAAGCTCTTTGAGCATCGAAATTGTATTATATGTATCAAGCTGCATTGCAGAGTAATACCTGTAGCCATTATCAGCCTTTATCTCTGGTTTTAGGATTCCGATATTGTCAT
>CAVAON010000148.1:1203-4065 GCA_963590215.1 Anaerovoracaceae bacterium
TTGCAAAGCTTTGCAAATTCTCCTGTAGTAAAATATCCTTTTGATTTTTTTTTGATAATTTCCATATGCGCGCCTTTTTTGAAAATTTAATATTGACTATACAGTTACAATATACTTTAACATAAAACCAAGGAGATGAGAAGAATTATATGGAACATATTTTTGATAATGGAGTTACAGTTAAAAGCTTTGCAAAATTTGTATGGCCGTCAGTGCTTATGATGATAGTAATAGCCTTATATTACGGGTTTGATTCTGTTTTTGTTGCAAATCTTGTAGGTGAAACAGCCCTGGCAAGCCTTTCGATAGCATATCCTGCACAGGGTATTATGTGGGGAGTTGCAGTAATGCTTGCAGCTGGATCAAGCGCCATAGTAGCAATTAAAATGGGAGAGGGAAATCAAAAGGAAGCAGATGAAAAATATACGATGATATGTGTTGTGGCGCTGATAATGGGGCTTGTTATGACTGCTTTGTGTTTTGCGTTTATGGATACTGTGATAGATTTTCTCGGAGCTACAACAGAGCTTGAAAGCTACTGTGCCGAGTATCTTGGTATATTAATATGGGGATTTCCAGCAGCGTTCATAGGGGTACTGTTTGAGTATTTTATCAGGGTTGACGGCAACCCGGGCTTCACACTATTTTTATATATTTCCGGCGGCGTGGTTCATCTGTTGCTCGACTATATATTAATGGGGCCGTTTGATATGGGTATTAAAGGAGCAGCATATGCCAATGTTGCAGGGCTTGTGACAGTTATGCTGGTAGGCGGTGCATATTTCATTTTTAGAGAAACGAAGCTTTCTTTTAGAAAATTTACTGTTGACTGGAAATATATAGGGCATTGCTTTGTTAATGGTTCTTCTGAAATGGTAAGCGAATCATCTGCAGGAATCGCTACATTCTTTTTTAACCTTATGGCGATAAGGCTTACTGGAGAAACAGGAGTTGCAGCAGTCAGCATAGTGCTTAACATATTCTATTTTCTTACGTCATTTCATCTTGGATATATAACAGGTGTATCTCCTTTGATAAGCTATTATTATGGTGCTAAGGAATATGATAAAGTTAATGTCTTTATAAGGTATTCCAGATGGTTTACAATAGTCACATCAGCTGTAAGTGCCGTTATATGTCTGGTGTTTGCAAAATACATAGTTATGCTGTTTGAAAGACCGGGAAGCGAGCTGTTTGATCTGTCTCTTACAGGCACCAGATTCTTGGCAATAGCTGTGCTGTTTTGCGGTGTTAATATATTTGCATCAGGATTTTTCACAGCCTATGGCAACGGGATAATATCTGCTGCAATATCGATGTCAAGAGGTCTTGTAATGGTTATTGCAGGCATATTCCTGCTGGGTTTGCTCTTTGGAATGACAGGCATATGGCTTGTTCCTGCATTTGCAGATGCAGCAACTCTTGTGCTTGCATTTATTATGTTTGCAAAATACAGGAATGTATATAATTACAGAATCCTATAAAGCAAGAACCGGAATAGCAAAAGGAGGTGGCTGAGATGCTCAAATATGGAATGCTTGCCAAAGGCATAGAAACAATGTGTTTTGGACCTGTGCTGAAGGCACTTGCAAAAATCTGCCCGGAAATAAATATGGCAGAGTACAGAAAAAAAGTAAAAAAAGAATTCAAAGCAATGCTTATGCGGACGCCTGATATAGGCGGAAGCTCATTAGAGCGTAACTTGTACATTGCAGCGTTTGTTTTTTCGCTTCACAAAGCCTGCCCAGAAAAAATAACGCCGGAGGTTATAGATGAAATGGCTTTGGCAGTATTTGAATCTGATTTTATGGTCAAGGCGCACAAAAACAAAAAATGCACAATGTTTGACGACAAAGTGCAGGACAAAAAAATACAGGAAAGCATAGCCAGCCAGGATTCTGAATATGAACTCGGCTGGAAGTTTGAATATATAAAGGGAACAGATGAATTCTATAATACATATACAGAATGTGGCATATGTAAGCTTGGCGCGAAGGAAAACTGCTTTGAGTTTGTTCCGTGCCTGTGCAGGATGGATGACAAAAATTACATAAACGAAGGAGGGCAGCTTTATCGCACTAAGACTCTTGCGTGCGGTGATGACTGCTGCGATTTCCACGTGGTCAAAAGATGAATTACTGCAATACCGATTCCTTTTTATTTTTTTCTGAATCTGTTGATTGTCCCGATTATACTTTCGTGGGTAACTGCTGTTGCATCAAACCTCATAATCTTAAACGCTCCCTGCAGTATGAATCCCATTCCGAATACTGCTGCAACAGTGCCTATTCCCACCTTGGCTCCGAGAATGAAGCCTATAGCAACAGCAAAACCGTCTATTATCATTTTTACTGCACCGATAGGGACTTTTTTCAGTCTTTTTCCCATAGCGACAAGCAAAGCATCTCTTGGCCCGCATGAAAGTCCCTGTCCCATATATATGCCCATTGCAAAGGCTTCGATTGCAAGTCCTGCCAGAAGCATTAAAATGCCTAACCACATATTATGAAGCTGTGGCAGTATATCAAGCCATGTAAACAAGTCTACAGATTTTCCTACAATACATACATCAAGTATGCTTCCAAGTCCTATTTTTTCTTTGAGGATCAGATCTATCGCTAAAATCACAAATCCTGTAAGAGTTACGATATCACCGTATGTAAGAGGAATGTGATAGCTGAATCCCATGCTGAAAGCATCCCATGGAGCAAGCCCTACATTGGCCTGTATTGTCATATATACCCCAAAAGCAAATATGAACAGTCCCAGAGCTGCGTAAAGTATTCTGAGTCCATAGGGTCTGCTGTTTATTTTATCCATTGTTGTGTTATTCATATAAATAGTCTCCTGTGATATTGTTTT
>CAVAON010000149.1:0-3978 GCA_963590215.1 Anaerovoracaceae bacterium
GACAAAACCCTCCTTATAAAAGAGTGGTTTGAAAACAATTCAAAGGTGACACTGATTACAAGGCCGGAGGGTTTCGGCAAAACTCTAAACATAAGTATGATACGCAGATTCTTTGAAGATGAAATCACTGACCGGGGCGAGAGAATAGATAACGGATATCTCTTTGACGGTCTTGCCATCAGCAGATGCACAGATGATATACTGAATCATCAGCAGCAATACCCCGTTATATTCCTGTCATTGCAATTTGTAAAGTTTTCAGATTTCGAAACCGCCTTATATGTGGTGAACGAAGAAATCAAAGGCGAATTTTACAGGCATGAATATGTGCTTGAATCTGACAATATTTCAAAAGAACAAAAGGAAACATACCGTGGTTTTATGACGAAAAAAACTGACAGTGCAGAATATATCGACTCTCTTGCTTTTTTATCTGAAATCCTTGCTGCCTGCCACAGCAAAAACACCATCATGCTCATAGACGAATATGACACTCCTTTAAGGTATGCATTCAGGGAAGGGTATTATGATAAAATGGCAGACTTCCTCCGCCGCCTGTTTGAATCCGCGTTCAATACAAATCCATATCTTGAACGCGGAATCATAGCCGGTCATCTGCAGATTGACAGAGAAAACATATTCAGAAGCTTTGACGACCTCGATACGGATACAGTGCTTCATACAAGGTATAGTGACTTTTTTGGATTCAAGGAAGATGAAGTAAAAGCTATGCTGGAATATTATGAAATATATGACTGCATGGCAGAGGTAAAGGAATGGTATGACGGATATCTCGTTGGTGACAGCAAGCTATATACACCATGGAGTATCCTGGAATATATCAAAGACCATATTTACTACGATGTAAAATTTCTGGAGCCATATTGGTTCCACAGACCATCGGGCAATATTATCAGAGAGATGCTATATGATTCAAACAACCGGGCAAAAAACGATATTGAACTTCTGATGGAAAAAAAGACAATCAGAAAACCCGTACAGGAGAACATAATTTATGAAACTTTACATACGGACAATGACAACCTGTGGAATTATCTGTTCTTTACCGGTTATCTCAAGATGACTGGTATGCATATGAATGATGAAACCACCTGCCTTGACCTGGCTGTTCCAAACAAGGAAGTTGAAACCAGGTATATGCATATTGTTTCAAGATGGTTTGATCAGAAAATGCATAAGATAGACAATGGTGATTTATTAAATGCACTGGAGCAGGGTGACTGTGAAGCTGCGAAGGAATTTATTAATAATCTGTTTGCGGATGCATTGAGCTACTTTGGCAATTCGAAAAGCTTTTATCATAGATTGCTTGCAGGGCTTCTGGCAGGAACAGCCAAGTACAGGATGGATTCAAACAAAGAAATCGGATACGGCAGATATAATTTAGTGCTCAAGACTACTATTGTGCGTACAGGCAGAGTAATCATCTTAGAATTGAAGATTGCGGACAATGCCGAGCAGCTTGAAGCCAAATGCGACGAAGCCCTGAAACAGATAGAGGATAAAAAATCTGCAGTTCCTTTTATCAACGAAGGCTATCCTGTAGTACAGAAATACGGTATCAGCTTTTACAAAAAGGAATGTATGGTAAAACAGGGCGATGCGTATAGGAAAAACAAATAACTTAGCTAACGAAGAAACCCAGCGAAAGCCGGGCTTCAACATTATTCAGGTACTTTATTTATTTGGAATTGAGAGTATCCATTTACCGGATTTTTTTCCACCAATACGCTCAATCATTCCATAAGCTTTTAAATAGCTGATATGCCTTTGGGTTGTTCTAAGCGAAATATCTAAAAGTTTTGCAGCTTCAGCAGCAGTTATACGAGGATTGTTTGCCATCATTTCTAACAGTTGTATATCAATATCACTCAGTTCTTTTACGACACCTTTTGCGACATCTTTTACGCCATTATCGATAACACTGTCGTTTAACAGCCTGATATAATCTTCACCGGCATTACAGCATACCATTATCCCGCTGTCATCAATAGTGTATTCCGGCAAAGGACTGTTGTATTTTGCACAGGCTTCACTGATTTTGTCAAAACCTCTGCCCCATGCTTCAATCATGCCGCTTTTGAAAAATATTTCTGCAAGCTTCGGGTTAAAAGGCTTTGAAGAATGCTTTGCAAACAGTTTTTCTGTAGTATTGAGATTTTCAGGCATATGCCCGTCATTCCATACATAAATCTTATCTTCGTATACGCTAATCTGAATCGGCGTGCAGCCGCTATAGTCTTTATGAACAACTGCATTCAGAAGAATTTCTCTAAAGGCGTCCGGATTAAACATAAATCGTTCTATTCTTTGGACTCCTTTGTATTCTATAAGTGCTTTCATATATTTTGTATAGACAAGATCAATTGTTTTATCTATCTGTTCAATTAATGGTCCATGTACTTCATCCTGATATCTCAAATTGGAGTCGGTGGATTCAAAATATCCGATTTTTATATATGCGCCTGTTACCCATTTCTCTGGGTCTCTATAAAAGGCAAGCATTGCGGCTCTGTTAAGATATCCCTCATCATCCATAAGGTGCAGATCTTCCATAAGGATTTTGTCACTGACATTAACATCTTCTTCAGAAAGACGACCTCTTTCAAGTGACTTTTTCTTAAAAAGTTCTACAGCAGACGGCTTTAAATCAGCTATGTCAAAGTTAGGCAGGGGAACCCCATCCCATGTTCTTCCCTGAGCTTTGAGGAGTCTTTCGTCAAGCTCCCGCCCTGTAATTTCTCTCATAGTACTGCCTGATCTATAGTAATATTTGCCGTGATAACTTATCATTGACGGATATTTATCGACAACAATTTCAATGTATTGCAGATTACCTTCACAGCGTAGATTAACGTCAGCAATTATACCCATTGATGATGTTATCTTGTTGGGTAAATCCTCAAGAAGTTTCTTAGCATTCTCAACACCAAGAACTTTACCATTATCATCTTTGCCTACGTATAGTCTGCCTCCGTATGCATTTGTATATCCGCAAATCCATTTAAGATATTCATCTCTCCAGACTGATTTGTATTCTACGGTCTGATGTTCTGCCATAAATCACAGCCTCCATATGTATAGTATTGCCCTATTGGAGCACTTTATCCCTCACAAGGATTGTATCACAAGTAGTTGATAAAGTGGGGGATAAATTTGTATTGAGATACATTTTGTTAATGATATTTGTTCTTAACTGTTGATATTTCAACGATTTCAGGCATACGCACACTTCAAATCAAATCGTCAACCCACAGGAACAAGGAAATTAAGGCTATGGGACTTGGGAGGACAAAAACAAAAAGAAAGGAAATAACCGAAATGAAGAAATTTTTATCAATTCTTCTTGCACTGGCTGTAGGCTTTACATTCACATTCGGTTCAGCTATGTCGGCATTTGGTGCGGCACCTACTGCTGATGAGCAGGCTAAGATTGCGAATGAAGCAGCAAAATACACAGCAGAAAAATTTGAAAATGCTGCAAAGTCTTATACTGACACGCTCACTATAAAGGACGGGAAATTAGTTTCTGCAGCAACAAAAGTGAATGAAGTGACAACTGCAACTGGACTTATTGACTCTACGATAGTAGATAAGTATGTAAAGCTTGCGACCGAAGATGCAAAAACTGCATTTTCAACAGCAGTTGCTGGCCTGTACGATGATGATAAAGAATGGAGCGATGTTGTAATATCATCAGAAGTACAGTTAGCATATAACAGAGCTATCAGTGGGAAATTGGCTGATACGTATGTGTTCTCAAGTACAAATGTTGTTAAAATGCTTAAAGAGCAATTGGCAATTGACCAGACAGCCGCTGCAACAGCGATAAGCAAGTACAGCGACACAACAATTTATTCAGACAATGTTTCTGACTGGAAAATTACAACTTCGAATTTAAACACAATCATTAAGGTTTCTGTACATATGAGCAGCATCGGCCTTTTAAATCGAATG
>CAVAON010000150.1:0-3924 GCA_963590215.1 Anaerovoracaceae bacterium
TTTCTAATGATAAAATACATTTATTGTCAGGCATAGACAGCTGTAAGTCTATAAAATATGACGGAAAGATGGAATCGTATGATTTAAATTCCCAAAATGATTTTTTGTTGCTGGGTCATCGAAGGCTGTCGATAATCGACCTGTCTCCGGCAGGTCATCAACCAATGAAAGACACCGGTTCGGATTTGGCAATCACATTCAATGGAGAGATATATAATTATATAGAGCTTAGAAAAGAACTGGTATGTGCTGGCTATAAGTTCAGTACGCAGACAGATACTGAAGTAATACTTAAAGCTTATCAAAAATGGGGTGAGTCGTGCGTAGACCATTTCAATGGCATGTGGGGATTTGCAATTTGGGATGCTAATAAGCATAAGTTGTTTTGCTCTAGAGATCGTCTTGGGGCAAAACCGTTTTATTACGCAATGAATGAAGGTGAGTTCATATTCAGTTCAGAGATTAAGCAGATTTGCCAAAATTCCAATGTAAGGCGACAATTAAATGAGTCAATTATGGTAACTCAGGTCATGTGGGGAATCACGGACTTCTCAGAGGAAACGCTCATTAATGATATAAAATCGCTTCAAGGCGGTTGGAATATCGTGCTGACACTAAATGAAAATAACACAGACATATTAAGAGTTAATAAATATAAATATTGGGATATTGATACAACCATCAAGGAAAATGATGCCGAGAACGAACTTAAACCAATTATAGAGGACGCTATACACATTAGAACAAGAAGTGATGTACCAATAGGTGTGCTTTTATCAGGCGGTCTGGACAGTTCCTGTATTGTTGCAGAAATAGCAGATTATTACGCTTCTCAAGGAAGGGGGGGTATAAATACCTTCACAAGTTGCTATGAGAATTTTGAAGAGGGTAATGAACAAAAATTTGCAGAAATGGTGAATGATTATTGCAAAACCACACAGAATTTTATTTTTCCGGATGCTGAGAATACTTTGGAACAGTTTGAAAATATGGTATGGCATTTGGAGGGAGACTGTGGTCTGAACTTACTTGGAAGTTATTTGATGCTTCAGCAAATAGCAAAGAGTGGAGCAAAGGTATTGATAAATGGACAAGGTTCTGATGAGACACAACTTGGTTATGAACGCTATTATGCTTGGTACTTTAAGGACTTACTAAAAAGAGGACATTTAATAAAATTAGTAAAGGCATTTAAAGACGGAAAGAACAACAGTAAGCTTTCTGCAAAGATGCTGGCAGAATATTTTGTTTACTTTTCCTCATTGAAAATAAGAAAGAATCATTGCCTTAAGAGGATGCGGCCATTTGTAACGGATAAAGTAGTGAAGGAGTTCAAAGAAAACTCTGATGTAAATAAATTTATAAAACAGAAAAATATGCAGGAGCTGCAATATAACGAGCTTAGAGGAACGCAACTTACGCATATACTTAGAATGGATGACAGATTATATATGTCACAGTCAATGGAGAGCCGTGTGCCATATATAGATTATAGGTATATTGAGCAGTCAGTCAAAGTCCCGGAAGAAAGAAAAATTCAAGAGGGTTATACCAAATATTTACTCAGACAGATGTTTAAAGACAAGCTTCCAGCCGAAGTTATTTGGCGAAAAAACAAGATGGGATGGCCTTCACCTAAAAATCGTTGGGCAAAGCGGTTTGACGATGACAAGATGATGCAATTATTTGACACGGCCAGGACAAGTGAATACTTTAATACTAACGCTTTAAAGCAGGAATACAAAAAGAATCCAGCGTCAAGAGCTATAGAGCAGTTTCTGGTAGTAGAATTTTTTGTAAGAAAATTCGATGTGATGACAGTATAGACGGGAATTTTCATGACGTATATGAGGCCGCTAAGATATAAAGGAGAAAATAAGCAGGAAACAGTATATAAGGATGGATAATAAAACTAATAGTGTAAAAAAGAATTTCATATATAACGCTGTCTTTCAGGTCTTGATACTTTTAGTTCCATTTATCACTACGCCTTATGTTTCTCGAGTGCTTGGAGCTGAGAATATTGGAAAGTACAGCTATGCCGCTGCAATGGTTACCTACTTTAACCTGCTTGCGGCTCTTGGTTCTTCTATATATGGTCAGAGGAAAATTGCTTATTATCGTGATGACAAGGAAGAGATGAGCCGAGTGTTCTGGAACACATTCTGCTTCCGCTGTGTTATGAGTTTGATATCACTTGCCTTGTATACTTTTTATGCAGTATTCTTGGAAGGTTTAAATCCAATCAATGTAATCATCGCTTTAAATTTATTTAATGTTGCGATAGATATTTCCTGGTTTTATCAAGGAATCGAAAACTTCAAAAGAGTTGTAATTGGAAATCTGATTGTTAGACTTGTGTGCTTATGTGGAATATTTATTTTCGTTAAAACGTCACATGACACATGGAAATACGTACTGATCCTGATGCTGGCACAAGTTCTTGGAAGTCTTTCGATGTGGCGAATGATACCGAGATATGTCTGCTGGGTTAAAAAAATCAATCCGTTTGAAGGATTCAAGGATATTTTGCTCATATTTCTTCCATCGATTGCAATTCAAATATATACAGTTCTTGACAAGAGTATGATTGGTTGGATTACGGGTTCGAATTATGCCAATGGCTGCTATGAGCAGTCAGAAAGGATTGCAAGACTGGCAATGACAGTAGTCACATCTATAGGCACAGTTGTTATGCCTCGTGTTGCCAACCTATTTCAGAAAGATTACCTCGATAAGGCAAAGAAATATGTATATCAGGCCTTTCAGGTTGTATGGATGCTTGCAATACCGATTATGTTTGGATTGATGGGAGTGTCTTCTGTATTTATTCCTTTGTTTTTAGGTGATGGTTTTAGCGATGCAATAGGTTTGTTGCGCATCTTTTCTGTTTTGATTTTACCTGTGAGTTTGGCATATGTTGTAGGGATCTCGTATTTAATTCCTACAAAACAACAAAATGTGTATACCTTTGCTGTTACAATTGCAGCTATAGTAAATTTCTGCATGAATTTATTTTTAATCGTCAAGATAGGTGCTTTCGGTGCAGCCATCGCATCAGTGGTAGCGGAAACGGTAGCAACTACAATACAGATTATCTATTGTATTGCAAAGAAACAGTTAAAGGCGAAGAATATCTTTACACCATGTTGGAAGTATGCAATTTCTGGCATTGTAATGTTTATGATAGTTGAGGCTGTGAAAATTAAGTTTTCTGCTGGAATCCTGGCGCTTTGTCTACTCATTACAGTTGGCGTGGTGACTTATGCGGTAGCTTTATTGTTGCTAAGAGATAGGTTTTTTATTGACAATATTGTTATGATCCTTAAAAAAATAAAAATTATTCCGAATAAAAAGAAAAATTGATGCAAGGTCAAGATTAGAGGCGAGAGATGCAAAGGCAGCTTTTCGAAGAAAACAATCGTCGAAAGTTAAAATTAGAGGAAGTTCAAAGTTATGCTGATTGACAAGATTAAAAATACAGATAAAAAGCTTATATTAAGGTACGCGATTTTGTTTATACTGTCTTTTAGAATGTGCTGTCATCTGTTTTACACAATGGAACAGGAATATCAAATCTTTAGAGACATCGAATTCGCAAAGGTAATCATTTTATTTCTCACTATGATATATGTTTATCGGGACTTTAAATTAAAGGATTTCCGGATTTACATTTATATGGTAATTGCTGCAGCGTGTTATTTTGTGTATTTTAAGGTTGCTGGAATTACTGCGGAAAGCTATGGAATGGATTTGCTCAAACGCTACCAAAATTATGCGGTAATGCAGTTGATGTTCGCAGGATTGATATTGGATTTGATATGGCACAGACCATATAAGCCGTCATATTATTTTAAAAATCCGGTTATTTTAACCTTTATACTGTTTGTAATAAATTTTTTGATTTGCGGGACAAATGTATTC
>CAVAON010000151.1:0-3887 GCA_963590215.1 Anaerovoracaceae bacterium
ATTCACGAATATCAAAGGGATAACTTCATAGACCGTAAACCTCGGTTTCTTAAACCGGAGGAAATCGAGATGTACAGAAAATACTTAAGGGGAGTGAAGTTAAAATGATAAATGGAGATGTTAAGGAATTTATTGATGGACTGTATTACGGCGATGAACGTTTCTTTACATTTAAAGGATGTAAGTATTTTCTTCAAGGCTATTATGTTGAAGGAAAGCCAATGTTGGAAATGTATGTTTTAGAACCAACCGACAGTAATTTTGAATGGCAAGCAATTTCAGATAACGAAAGCTATCCTGTATCAGAATTTGAAAATGCCACTATTTTCAACGGCAAAACCTTCTGGCAAGTCGAACAGGAAATAGAGTGGGTTGATTGTTAATAATAGCTCGCAATTCAATGTCACAGTTACTTTATTAAATCACGCTCCTCTTTATATTTCTATGCATAAGCAGGAAACTGCCGGTGGCTGGCTCTTGCTTATGCATGAGAAAAAGGAAACAAAGACAGATAAGTAAATGCGATGCACAGGACGTATGTATCTATTTTTTGAAAAAAAGGTACTTCGCGACAGGCGGTACTTCTGCTAAAATGAAGGCAGAGTACCGCCTTTTCCTGCGCGAAAGGAGAACATGATTATGACAGGAAAAGGACAAAATACTAAAAATAGCAAACGCAGAGACAGCAACCGTATCGTTTTAAGATCCGGAGAAGGCCAGAGACCGAATGGCAGTTATGAATACCGCTGGACGGATGCAGATCACAAGAGGCAGCGTGTCTATGCCAAGACCTTGGATGAGCTTCGCCAGAAGGAAGAAGAGATTCAGAAGAATCTGCAGGATGGTATTAAGACCGAGGCCAGATATAAGACAGTCAATGATATTTACGAGGTTTGGCGTGATCTGAAGCGTGGACTGAAAGACAATACCTTTCAGAATTATCAGTACGTTTACAACATGTTTGTCAGGGAAGACCTGGGAAAGATGCGTGTGGCGGATGTAAAGAAGTCGGATGTGAAGCGATTCTATAATACGCTGGCAGACAATAGAAGGCTTCAGATTTCTACCATTGAGAGTATCCAGACAGTGATCCATCAGGTCTTTGATATGGCGGTGGATGATGCTTACATACGTATCAATCCTACGGACAATGCCCTGAAAGAACTGAAGAAGTCCCATATCTTCAAGACAGAGAAGAGAAAGGCACTGACCAAGCCGGAGCAGGATCTTCTGCTGAAGTTTCTGAAGGATCATCCGATCTACGGACATTGGTATCCTATTATTGCCGTGATGATTGGAACAGGGCTTCGTGTTGGAGAGGTGACAGGCCTTAGATGGTGCGACATTGACCTGGAAGAAGGTTTTATCGATGTCAATCATACGCTGGTTTATTATGATCATCGGATCACAGATGGGAAGAAAGGCTGCTATTTCGGTATTAATACACCGAAGACAAAGGCCGGCGAGAGACAGGTTCCCATGCTTGGATTTGTGAAAGAGGCTTTTCAGATTGAGAAGCAGTTTCAAAAGGATGCTGGGATCAAGTGCGAGGCTACAGTCGATGGCTATACGGATTTTATTTTCTTAAATCGCAATGGAGAGAACCATCACCAGACCACCCTGAACAAGGCCATCAAACGAATTATCCGTGATTGCAATGATGCACAGCTCTTGGAGAATCCGGATGCAGAAGTCTTACTTCCGAATTTTAGCTGCCATTCTTTGAGACATACTTTCACCACAAGGCTGGTGGAATCCGGCACTAATATCAAGGTCATTCAGGATATTCTGGGACATGCGGATATCAGTACCACATTAAATATCTATGCGGATGCTACCAAAGAATTAAAGAAAAGCGAATTTGCAAATCTGGATGCGTGGTTTCAGATTTCATGATGAAGCCAATAAGCCAATTTAAGCCACTTAAGCCAAAACATAAGCCAATAGGAACAAAAGATATAATGGCTTATAAAGAGTTGCGTGAGGATGGCATTTTTACAGGGTAAGAAAAGATAGACTTATATGGGGTTATGATTAGTTGTATGGGATGCGGAATCGACCTTCCGACGATGCGTTCGACGAACTAGTGTTCGATTCCGAATTATATATCTGACGTTTTCAATCACGTAAGCTTGGTTTAGTATGATTGCATATGGACATCAATTAGTCCATATTAGTACGACACGCAACGTTACGAATATGCAAAACCATTGAGACGAAGGTGACGAAGCTTGCAAAAGTAGCTTGTGTCAATTTGTGTCAGAAAAA
This sequence comes from Anaerovoracaceae bacterium, assembly GCA_963590215.1. Classification (GTDB taxonomy): domain Bacteria; phylum Bacillota; class Clostridia; order Peptostreptococcales; family Anaerovoracaceae; genus UMGS973. Next base: position 2,269 of record CAVAON010000151.1, read on the forward strand.
CTTCAACTTAATAAATATCTCGAATCAAGGAACAACCTGAATCAGAGAACGTTAAAGACATTTCAATTAGTAGAAATACTAATCGGGATGTCTTTTTTATTTCTCTGAGCCCTACAAAAAAATTGAAAGGAGGAGATTCCAATGGGAAGAAAACGAAAGGTCAGACCACCTGATATTGATTTTCTGGAGGAGAACAGCCTGCCTCGTTATGTCAGCTTCCAGACCATGTGTGAAAAATATGATCTGTCGAACGCTCAGTGCAAAGAGATGGCAAGAGCTGCGGGTGCTTTCTTTGAAATAAGAAAAGCGTCGCTGATAGACAGAATTGTTTTTGAAGATGTCTACAAGGGCCAGCTTAGGGAAAGAAAGCGGCAGCAAAAAGTAGAACTGGTTAAGGAACAGCTGAAATGCTATGAGCCAGTCACCAAGGAGTACATGCGGTACCAGGAAGCGGCAGATTATTTTTCAATGAGTATGACCTGCTTCAAGGCACTTGCTAAAGAAGCGAAAGCAGTCCGGAGAATCGGCGGTGTAACACTGATAAATGTGGATGTGATCATTGATTACATTGAAGTGAATTTTGGAGGTGCATGATGGCAAACAAAGATACAGGGACAAGATTTGAAGATATCAAAGCTGAACCGGTACGAAGAAAAAAGATTTATGTCAGGTGCCCGGAAGGTGCGGAGATCTATTCTATCTGTCCAAATACAATTAGAAAACTGGCCAGGGAGGCCAAGGCGATTAGAAAAGTTCACGGTACCTGCTTAATCAATACAAAAGTTCTTAGTGAATATATTGAGCAGATGTACGGGGAAGGAGGCCCATATGGGGTATAAGAGACGTCCTGTAGATGCATTGGAAATTAATGTAAGCACTGGTTTCAAGAAATATGTCAGATACAACGAAGGCGCAGATCTTTATTCTATGGGAATTCATGGTTTTATGGATCTGGCAAAAGAAGCTGGGGCAGTCAGAAAAATCAATGGAATCTGCCTGGTAAACGTAGAAATTTTAAATGAGTACATTGAAGAAATGTACGGATAAGGAGGAATGATGAGTAATACAGCGTTAAATTTAGGAATCGGCCTTGCAAGAAAAGGCATGAGAGTCCTGGTAATCAATAATGATCCACAGTCAAGTCTGACAGTAGCGTTGGGATTTCAGAATCCTGCAGGACTGGAGTACACAATGACAACCGTTTTGAATCATGTAATCGACGAAGAGGAATTTGATCCAAGAGAATGCATTCTCCATCACAAGGAGGGCGTGGATCTTCTTCCATCTAATGCAACTTTGAACAGTGTGGAAACAGCACTTCTTAATGTAATGGGTGGTGAGACCATACTTGCAGAATATATTGAGATGATAAGGGATGATTATGATTTTATCATTATCGACTGTTCGCCAAATCTTGGAATGCTGACTTTAAATGCCCTGGCTGCAGGCGATGAGGTAATTATCCCTGTACAGGCTGCATATCTGCCGGTTAAGGGCCTTGAACTTCTTCTTAAGACAATTGCAAGGGTTCAGAAGAAGATTAACAAGAAACTCAAAATCCGTGGAATTTTAATCACTATGGTGGATTACAGAACAAATTACGCAAAGGACATTACAGA
>CAVAON010000152.1:0-3868 GCA_963590215.1 Anaerovoracaceae bacterium
CTCACATCTGTTTCATCAGGTTTGTAAAGCTCTGCGAATTTTTTTGCAAATTCTACAGCTTCTGCTGTAGTTTTGTACATTTTCCAGTTGCCTGCTATTAAAGGTTTCCTCATGTCCGCCTCCTATTTGTCTTCAAGGCATGCAATGCCCGGAAGCACCTTGCCTTCAAGGAATTCAAGTGATGCTCCACCACCTGTTGATATGTGAGTCATTTTGTCTGCAAGTCCTGCCTGCTCTACAGCTGCGGCAGAGTCTCCTCCTCCTATTACCGTAACCGCATCAGAGTCTGCAAGTATCTGTGCTACCGCAAATGTGCCTTTTGCGAAGCTTGGCATTTCAAATACTCCCATAGGTCCGTTCCACACTATTGTCTGAGCTTTTGAAAGCTCGGATTTGAAAAGTTCCACAGACGCAGGTCCTATATCAAGTCCCTGTCTGTCTGCAGGCATATTTTCTCTCGGATATACATCATATGCCGCATCCTCTGCAAATCTGTCTGCACATACTGCATCTACAGGAAGAAGCATTTTGACTCCAGCCTGCTCTGCCTTTGCTATAAGGTTTTTTGCAAGATCTACATTTGCCTCATCGAGTATTGACTGTCCGATTTCATATCCCATGGCTTTGAAGAATGTATATGACATGCCTCCGCCGATTATGAGTGTATCGACTTTTGTCAGCAGGTTTTCTATTACAGGCAGCTTATCACCCACCTTGGCTCCGCCCATGATTGCTGCAAACGGTCTCTTTGGATTCTCAACTGCTGCACCAAGGAACTTAAGCTCCTTCTCTATAAGGAAGCCTGATACTGACGGCAGGAAGTCTGCTATTCCGGCTGTCGAGGAATGGGCTCTGTGAGCCGTACCGAAAGCATCATTTACAAACACCTCGGCAAGTGATGCCAGCTTCTTTGCAAATTCCCTGTCATTATCGGTCTCGCCCTTTACAAACCTGACGTTTTCGAGAAGCATAATCTGTCCGTTTTTGAGCTCGGCTGCGGCTTTTGAAACTTCATCGTCAACTACTGCAGGGGATGATACGAATTTAATCTCATGCTCAAGCACTTCTGCCAGTCTGTCTGCCACAGGCTTGAGAGTATATTCCATTTTGGGTTCTCCCTTGGGTCTGCCCATATGTGACATGAGTATAACCGCACAGTCCTGCTCCAGAAGATATTTAATTGTAGGAGCTGCTGCTGTTATCCTTGTATCGTCAGTTATCTGTCCATCCTTGAGTGGTACATTGAAATCACATCTTACTATGACTTTTTTGCCTTTCAGATCAATATCTCTGACTGTTTTTTTCATTTTGATTTCCTCACTATTTGTTGTCAACGCTTGCCATATGTTTAATCAGTTCAATGATTTTGCTTGAATAACCGTATTCATTGTCATAAAACGATATGAACTTGAACATTCTTTCGTTAAGCTGGAAGCCTTCTCTTGCATCAAATATTGAAGTGCACGGATCGCCTATGAAATCGCTCGATACAACTTCATCATCAACATATTCTATAACGCCTTTCATATATGTCTCTGATGCTTCTTTGATCCTGGCGCATACTTCTTCATATGTAGCAGGTTTTTTGAGTCTGACATTGAGGTCAACAACTGACACATCTGCAGTAGGTACTCTGTATGCTATGCCTGTCATTTTGCCTTTGAGTGACGGAATGACAAGAGCTACTGCTTTTGCTGCTCCTGTAGTTGTAGGGATGATATTGTTAAATACACTTCTGCCTGTTCTCCAGTCCTTCATTGATCTTGCATCTACAACTTTCTGTTTTGCTGTTGCAGCATGGATTGTTGACATAAGGCCTTCTTCAATGCCCCAGTTATCTTCGAGTACTTTTGACAGAGGTGCAAGGCAGTTGGTTGTGCATGATGCATTTGATACAACTCTATATTCAGGCTTGTAGTCCATATGATTTACGCCGTATACGAAAGTAGGTGTCTCGCTGTCCTTTGCAGGTGCTGAAATGATAACTTTTTTGGCACCGCCCTTTTCGATATGGACCATAGCTTTTTCTGTTGTTGTATATGCTCCTGTGCCTTCCAGGATATATTCAGCGCCACACTCTGACCAAGGAATGTTTGCCGCATCGCTTTCACTGTAAACAGGAACTTTTTTGCCATCGATTGTGATTCCGTTTTCGTATGTTCCAAGCTCTCCCGGAAATCTTCCGAAGGTAGAGTCATACTTAAGCATATATACAAGATAATCATAATCTGCATTACGAATGTTTATCCCGGCTATTTCTATGTCCGGCTCACTCATTGCAATGCGCATTACGACTCTTGAAATACGACCAAAACCACTGATACCAACTTTAATTGCCATTTTAACTTAATCCTCCTAAAAAAAATTTATATGTTAAACTTTAATTATTAAACTATTTAATATCTTTTGCGTTTTTGAGAGGACGGTACTCCCATTTCCTCTCTGTATTTCGCCACTGTTCTCCTTGAAATATTTATCCCGTCCTCCTGCATGCGATCAGCCATATACTGGTCGCTGCACGGTTTTTTGGGATCCTCCTGTTCTATCATCTCTCTGATAATGCTTTTAACTGCATTTGAGGACATGCCCTCTCCGCTGTCAGCGCTGACTCCGCTTGTAAAGAAGTATTTAATCTCAAACACACCTCTTGGACTCTGCATATATTTGCCGTTGATTGAACGGCTGACTGTGGACTCATGTATACCCACATCCTCTGCAATCTGTTTAAGTGTCATAGGCTTTATGTGTTTAGGCCCGTATTCAAAGAAATCCCACTGATGCCTGACTACTGCAGATACCACGTTATATATTGTCTGTTTTCGCTGCTCTATACTTTTGATAAGCCAATTGGCTGTATTTATCCTGCTACTGAGATACTCCGCAAGGTTTTTGTCATTTGCGCTTTCTCTCAGAACCTGTCTGTAATATGAGCTGACCATAAGATGAGGCACGCTTCCCTCATTTATTATTACATGATACTCGCCGTCTTCTTTGTCAACAAATACATCGGGAGTTATATATCTTGTTTCATCCTGCGATGCAAAGGCTCTGCCCGGCTTCGGATCAAGTGTTCTGATCTCATCTGCTATTCTCTGGATATGCTCTGTATCTGTTCCCAGCTTCTTTGCTATTACTGACAGTCGGTTTGCTGCCATATCCTCAAGAAACTCTGATATGACTCTCTGCTTTGGCTCTGTCAGTCTGCCCTGAGATTCAAGCTGTATCAGCAAACACTCTCTCAGATTCTCTGCTCCGACTCCTGCAGGGTCAAATGTATGAATAACATCAAGAATTTTCTTGAGTTCCTCAGGCTTCAGGTCAAGAGCCTCTGCAAGCTCGCCTCTGCTCTGAGTGAGATAGCCGTTGTCATCAAGGGATTCTATTATATATCTGCCTGCTTTGCGGCGTGATGCGCAAAGAGGCGCAAACTGAAGCTGAAACATCAGATGCTCAGTCAGTGTGACATCGTTTGACACATGACGTTCATAAGGCTGCTGATTCCCTGCTTCTCTGCGGTATTCTCCTCTGTAGGAGCCTGCAACATGCTCAGGATCCGGGAGATCAAGCTCCTCTGCAGATTTGTCCCCTGCAGTTTCGATTACAGGATTTATCAGCAGCTGTTCCTGAACATAGCTGTCCAGTTCCTGATTGCTGAACTGCAGTATCTGTATAGCCTGGATAAGCTCCGGTGTGAGAGCAAGCTTTTGAGTCTGTTCAATTGTCAGATTATATCCCAGTTTCATAACCATACCTCTGCAGCATCATTATCTGAATGAGTCAGTTGACAAAATAAGTATATCACATTTTGGGCACAATTGGTACGCAAAAGGTGTACTTTTGCATATTGCGCACAAGTACACCTGTATTG
>CAVAON010000153.1:0-3820 GCA_963590215.1 Anaerovoracaceae bacterium
TTATGAGAAATCTCATCTACCTGGTAACGGTACTCGTCATAGCCCGGGTATCTGGTTTCAATGCCATCGATCTGCCTCTGAAGGGCCTCTTCCATTTCGCAGTAAGCTTCCTCCGCCGCCAAAAGTTCATCATCCGATGCCAGATAAGTAGACTGAAATACGGTCGTGCTCATACCGGTAAATACGGATCCCATGGAACTGACACTGCCTGCTAAAATCACGAAAAAGAGCAGAGCCGCAAGCAATACTGCAATGATGCCCTTATTCTTTTTGACAATATTGACAGCCGTATTCTTAATGCGTTCTGCAAAGGTGATCGTTCCTTCTGTCGCTTTCCCTGCGGCACTTCCGGCTGCTTCTGCCTTTCGTTTTGAGCGAAAAAGAGAGGCATACCTTTTATTTCTGGCATGCCTCTGGGCTTCTTTTGCACTATTCTTTTTTGCCGCTTCTTTGGCTCCATCCTTGGCTGACTTTCCTGCACCGGCAAATCCTCCCGATCCTGCAGCTTCTCCTTCAGCCGCAGAACCAAACCGAAGCCTTGATGCCCTGGCCTCTGCCGTATGCTCTAACTTCTCGGCTCGACTGGATTTTTCAGAAGAATGCTTTCGCTTGTTACTTCGCTGTGACAGCCTTTGCGTTGTGGCAGAGGCCGCAGCTTCAGATCCGCTTACCACATCCTCGCTAAGATCCTGCTCCTCATGATTGCCATCATCCATGGCCGCTTTGACTGCATTTCTGCCTGATAGAGTGCCTTGCTTTGCAGCTTCCTTTGTAGCACCGATAGCTGCTCCGGCTACTGTTCCGGCTGCTTTACCTGCTGTACTCGTTACAGTGCTGAAACGTCCTCCAAGATTGCTTCCTTTGGAATTTTCTTCCTCGAAGTTCAATCTGGAAGCTTTTTTATTTCTTTGTTTCTGATTTTGTTTACGCTTCCTGCTTTGTTCCTGGCTATTGGCCTTGCTACTTTCTGCACTCTGAGCATGCTCAAATCCATTTTCACTCTGATTCTGTGAGTGACTGTTCTGACCATTCTCCTGCTCATGCTGGAGTCTGCCCTGATTTTTCTTCTGATATTTCAGAGTCATCCGCTTCTTCTGCTGGTGACGTCTGTTGTCAGAAGCCACATTTTCAGAGCGAACGGACCTGTCAGAAAGCCTGTGACTGCCAGAATGCGGGGATGATCTGTTGCCATAGGAATCATCAGATGACGCATCTTTCAGATTCCAGTGATCAGAGGACTGATTGTGAACATCTTCTCTTAAATCAAGATCATGCTCACCACTTACTCCGTTACCATTGCCATTATCATAACTACCATAATCACCTGCATTTCCCTGCTCACTAAGTCCTCCGGGACTATCTGAATAATCCAGATTCAGCTTTGAATCCCCTCCCGAATCATCCAGATGATACCTTCTCTGCTGAACCTTCGTCCCAGACGAATTGCTTACATCCGTTCTCTCACCGACCAGCTGCTCATTTTCCCGGACATGAGAAAAGTCAGCGTCTGATGCTCTTTCGCTGACTCTTCTCTCGGAATGCTCACTGAGATTATTTTCAACTGCACCTTCACGGGTCATCTTCTGAACGACCTTATCGCGGGTGCCAAGCTGTAAACCATCATCGCGCATATTTTCTCACCTCTCTGTTCGTTGGAATTTTTATTTTTTCTGTTCAAAGATCCTGATGCTGTCCCAGTAATCCTTGCAATTTATTATTACATCCTTTGTATCCTCCCATATATAAAGCAGGTACTCTTCCTCAATGCTTCTGCCTTCCAGCATCCAACTAAGAAATAAGCGAAATTTGCCAAGATACATCAAAAGCTCGCTATAGTTGCGCTTGAATGTTTCAAAATTCTCGTATCCCATGATGGCAATTTTTGATTCTTCTTCATCGCTATCATCCTCATCCTGAGAATCCGAATTTAATGGTTTAATCAAAACAGTTATCTTTGGCTTCTCCTGCTCCGAAACTCCCTCTGTTTCCACACCAGAAGCGACTTTCATATCCATGTCTTCACTCATCTCGTTATCATCTGAGGCATCTTCCTCCATCTCTTCTCTAATCATATCTGCATAAATCTCCAGCGCCTGATCGATATATTTCCCCGGATGCTCATAGTGATCCAGAATCTCATTTACATCAGCCTTATCGTTTTTGCACATCTTTTCAGCCTTATCCCTCACATGAAGATAGGCCTTGTGCTGCTTCTTCAGCTGACTCTCAATCTCATACATTTCAATCAGGTTCTCATGTATCTGGGCCAGGGCGTGCACATCCATAAACATCTGCGCCACCAGGGCCTTTGGCATTTCTATGGTCTCCATTTCTCTCTTAAACATTTCCACTGTCATTTCCTCCATGAATCTCACTCGGTTTCGTTGTCATGATTCGATACAACTGAGTATCTTTCGGGAATTTATCCTTAAACGGAATGATCGTATTCCCATAAAAAAGCAGCCCTTCACCTTCATTAGAATTGGTCACAAAACTAAGCTGATGAGGACTGATGTTCAGCTGCTTTGCCAGGATCTGACGGTCACCGCCCGCCTGGTTCAGCATGTAAATAAAGTCGCTATTCTCAAATATATTTTCGATCTCGCGGGAAGCCAGAAGGTCCTTGACGTTCTGGGTAATACCTGTCGGAATGCCGCCCCATTTACGGAATCTCTTCCAAATCTCCACGCTGTAGGCTGCTGTCTGCTCATCCTTGAGGAGCAGGTGAAATTCGTCAATATAGTAGCGGGTGGACTTGTGTTCTGCCCTGTTTACCGTCACACGGTTCCACACCTGATCCTGCACTACCAGCATGCCGATCTTCTTTAACTGCTTACCCAGTTCCTTGATATCAAAACAGATGAGACGGTTATTGATATCCACGTTGGTGCGGTGATTGAAAACATTGAGGGATCCCTTAACGTAAATCTCCAGAGCCGTTGCAATACGCTTGGCTTCCGCTTCCTCCTGGGACAAAATGCATTCATACAGATCCTGCATGATGGGCATATTTTCCGGATCCGGATGCTCCAGATATTCCTGATAAACCATGCGGACACAGCGGTCAATAATGGTTTTTTCTACCGGTTCCAGTCCTGTCTTACTGCCCACGATCAGCTCACAGAGGGAGAGGATAAAGTCGGCCTTTAAGGAAATGGGTGATTCATCCTCCGAATAATTCAGGTTGATATCCATAGGATTGATATACTGCTCACTGTTGGGGCTGATGTGAATAACCTGGCCTTCTAAGAGTTCCACCAGTGGCGAATACTCTCCTTCCGGATCGCATATGATAATGTCATCCCTGGTAATAAGAAAGGCATTGGTCATCTCTCGTTTTGCCGAGAAGGATTTACCGGAACCAGGCGTTCCAAGGATCAAGCCATTGGGGTTCTTCAGAAGCTTACGATCTGCCATGATCATGTTATTGCTGATAGCATTGATGCCGTAATAAAGCGCCTCCCCGTTTTGAAATAATTCTTCCGTAGTAAATGGCACAAAGATTGCCGTTGCGGAGGTGGTCAGACCTCTCTTAATGGGAATATGATTAATTCCAATAGGAAGGCTGCTCATAAGTCCCTGCTCCTGCTGATGATCCAGTCTTCGCAATGCACAGTTATATTTCTGGGCAATGGCGGAAGTCTGAAAGACCACATTTTCCAGCTTCTGTCTGGACTTTGCCGTATTCATGATAAGGATCGTCACAAGAAACATTCGCTCATTTCTGGACTGAAGATCCTCTAAAAGCTTTTTGGCCTCGCTGCCGTAAGTCACCAGATCCGATGGCAGCACATCCATGTCATAACCGGCTCGGACGGCT
>CAVAON010000154.1:0-3806 GCA_963590215.1 Anaerovoracaceae bacterium
GATTATCGATATCGACCCGTTTACCATCTTTGGTACATTTAACAAAGGAATCACAAATGCAAACAGGATCGCCATCTTAAATGGTATTGCATCAGAGTTTAAAATCACTGCGGAGGTACCCAGTAATTTTGATGGAATTCCGGTCCTTAATAATCTGAAGGCTACGTTCTACGGCTTTAAGGATGACAGAAAGGCAGACGACATTAATAACCTGTGGAGTTTGTTTGAGGCAGCTCTTACACTTGCGGACGAGGATACAGAGGAAAAACGTCAGAAATTTTCGGAGGTTTACGACAAGGTTCATGACCAGCTTTGCATTCGCTGGAATATTACGATGGGCCTTTATTGGATTCGCCCTTACACATTTATCAATCTGGATTCCAGAAATCGCTGGTTTATAGCTGATGCCAAGAATATGCCTGGCGAGTTTGTGGTTGCTGCTGAGAAGACATTTAAGAAAGTGCCGTATGCCGCAGACTATCTTGGGATAAAAGATTTGTGTAAGAAAGTTCTGGATGCGGGCGAATATGAGTACAAGAGCTTCCCGGATTTATCCTATACGGCATGGGTTGTTTCGGAGCAGGTAAACCAGGAGAAATCAGCAGAAAAAGAGAAAAAGACATCTAAGGCAGAATTTCTTAAGTGGTTTATGCCATTATTGCAGGCACTTCGAGATTTAGGAGGATCTGCAACACCTGCAGATGCAAGAAAGAAAATCATAGAAAACGAGCACTTGTCTGACGAAGTGGTAAATGAAACTAGAGGCAAAACGAAGGTTAACAAATTTGAAAATGAAGTTGCGTTTGCCAGAAACTATCTCGTTGGTGCAGGTTACATCGATAAGAGTGTAAGAGGTGTGTGGACACTTACTGATGCAGGTAAGACGGTGGAGTTAACAGCGGAGATGGCATCTGATATTTTCAAAAAAGGTGTATCCAATGCAAAGAGTAAGAAATCGAATGATGGCGATGCTCTTGCAGACAATGATGTCGACACGGTTCATTACTGGCTTTATGCTCCAGGACAAGGTGCTGATAAATGGGAAGAATGTTATAAGAAAGGTTACATGCTTCTGGGCTGGGGTGAGATTGGAGATCTAGGAGTATTCAGTTCTAAGGACGAAATGAAGCAGCAGATGAAGCAGGAATACGGCGGCAGCAGTTCTTATAAGAATTCTGCGCATGCTACCTGGCAGTTCGTTCACGATATCAAGATTGGCGATGTGGTATTCGTTAAGAAAGGCAACAATGGCATCCTTGGCAAGGGAATTGTTGAGTCCGACTATGAATACGATGCAGATCGTGCAGATGAGTATTCCAATGTCAGAAAAGTGAATTGGACCAATAAAGGCGATTGGACTATTAATCATCAGGCTCCTCAGAAAACCCTGACTGATATTACGCCATACAGTGACTTCGTGCAGGAAATCAAAGATTTGTTTGAGAACGATGATATCGCTGATGATGAGCAGGAAGTTACCTATCCGGAGTACACAGCAGAGAATTTTCTGGAAGATGTGTATATGTCTGAAGAAGACTATTCCAGATTAGTTGGTCTTCTTAGAAACAAGAAAAATATTATTCTGCAGGGAGCTCCGGGCGTAGGAAAAACCTATGCGGCCAAGCGTCTGGCATACTCCATGATGGGAGTAAAGGATGTAGAGCGTGTCATGATGGTGCAGTTCCATCAGAGTTATTCCTATGAGGATTTCATTATGGGCTTCCGTCCGTCTGCTACAGGTTTTGAGTTAAAGAAGGGTGCATTTTACAATTTCTGCAAGAAGGCTGAGGTAGATAGCGATAATGAGTATTTCTTTATCATAGATGAGATCAATCGAGGTAATCTCAGTAAGATTTTTGGTGAGCTGTTTATGCTGATTGAAAATGATAAGCGCGGAAATGCACTGCAACTACTGTATTCTGATGAGAAGTTTGCGGTTCCGAAGAATGTCTATATCATCGGTATGATGAATACCGCAGACAGAAGTCTTGCAATGCTGGATTATGCTCTTCGCAGAAGATTCGCTTTCTTTGACATTAAGCCGGGATTTGAAACTCCGGGCTTCCGCGAGTATCGAATGGCATTAGATAACGAGAAGTTCAATAAGCTGATCAGCTGCGTAGAGAGCTTGAACGGAGTGATTTCTGCAGATGAATCTCTGGGTGAAGGATTCAGCATTGGCCACAGCTACTTCTGCAATTTGCAGCCTGACACAATTGATGATAATTGGCTCTATGGCGTTGTGGAATATGAACTGATACCGCTGCTGAAAGAATATTGGTTTGATGAACCAACGAAGGTGAAAGATTGGAGCGAAAATCTAAGGAGTGCGATTAAGTGATACCGATACAAAATGTCTACTATATGCTGTCCTATGCTTTTCAGGTATTGAATGAGCAAGGCTATAAAAATATAGCCACAGAACAATTTCATAATACTGCAGAGCTGATGGCGGCTATTTTAGAAAAAGGTATCGCGCTTCAGCTAAAGCGAGGACTGGGCAAAGAATATATTCCGCAGACGGAGGCCTTATCTTCTCTGCGAGGAAAGATTGATATTGCAGAGTCCATCAAGACGCAATCAATGCTGCGCAAGCAGCTAATCTGCACATATGACGAGTTCTCGGTAAACAGTACCATGAACCGAATTATCAAATCCACAGTCGAACTTCTTCTTCGATCGAATATATCGAAACAGCGTAAGAAGAGCCTTAGGAAGTTAATGGTGTATTTTGGCGAGGTGGATTTTATTGACTTGCACACAGTGAATTGGAATGTTCAGTACAATCGAAATAATCAGACCTACCGCATGCTGATCTCGATCTGTTATCTGGTAGTGAAAGGCTTGCTCCAGACTCAGTCAGATGGAAGTACCAAACTGATGGATTTCCTGGACGAGCAGCGCATGTGCCGATTGTACGAGAAATTTATTCTGGAATACTATAGGAAAGAGTACAAAAACCAGATTACTGCGAATGCGTCTCAGATTCCCTGGCAGCTGGACAATGAGGAGAATTCCATGTTGCCAGTGATGCAGAGCGACATTATGCTTCAGCGCGGAGATAGGGTTCTTATCATCGACGCAAAATACTACGAGCATAGTACGCAGGTACAGTTTGACAAGCATACGCTTCATTCGGGCAATCTCTATCAGATTTTCACGTATGTGAAGAACAAGGAATATGAGCTGAGAGATAAAGAACATAAGGTTTCAGGAATGCTGCTGTATGCAAAGACGGACGAAGAGGTGTATCCAAATAATGTCTACCAGATGAGTGGTAACCAGATCACCGTCAGGACATTGGATTTGAATTTGCCATTCGCTGAGATCGCCAAACAGCTGGATGAAATTGCAGAGAAACATTTTGAATTACAGGAGGTGTAACGATGACTAAACAAGAAAAAAGAGTTCTCATCCAATCACTCCTTGATGAACAGCGGGTAGAACTGTTCTATGAAGCATTGGAGAAGATGGGAGACCTTAAAACAAATTATCACGATTATATGATTACCGGGCCCATCAGCTGTGACGAGGAACTGAAGAGAGTGCCAAACGCGGACTACGAGCTTTGCACAGCACTGCTTACCATGCTCCTTCGAAAGGACCATTTCGATAATGGCGCCTTTGAAAGGCGTGCTCAGGATGGCGAGGTTAGACCGCTGCTTGAAAGAATGATTGATTTGCTGGCAGATTAAGGTCGAGACAGCGAAATCCGGCAACTCAACTCTCTGCGAGTGGATGGGCCATCCGGAGATAAAAGCGGACGGATTTTGTGGAACCGGTTCTTCCGTCACCGCCTCCAGGGT
>CAVAON010000155.1:0-3767 GCA_963590215.1 Anaerovoracaceae bacterium
TTGCGATAGTGTTCATATAGGCATCCGTGAAATCGCACTCCGCCACTTCACTGTCCAGCACGTCAGAGTACTTATCTACGCCCATCTCCTCCAGGATGACTGACAGTTTCTCCTCCAGCACCTCACGGACACGATTCTCCACCGTATCTGTAATGATGAAATTATAGATATGTACATCTCTCTTCTGTCCGATACGATCTGCACGACCACATCTCTGCTCAATCTTCATCGGATTCCAAGGCAGATCATAATTGATGATAATGTTGGAAAACTGCAGGTTCAGACCTTCTCCGCCGGCATCCGTAGAGATGAAAATACTAGTCTTTTCCCGAAATTCTGCCAAGGCTTCGTTTCTCTCCTCAATGCTCATGCCGCCATTGAGAATCGATACGGTATAACCCTTGGAAACCAACAACTTCTGCAAGTATTCCTGTGTTGCCACAAACTCGGTAAATACGATAATCTTCTGTCTCGGTTCCTCCGCCAACAAAGAATCAATAGTATCTACCAGCGTCTCCACCTTCACATCCGGATGCTGAAATTCTGCCTGCTTCGCCACAGAGATGATAAATTCCAGCTCTGTAATCTCTGCTTCCACATCCAGAGAAATAGCCTCCAAGGCTTCTTCCACACCATCCTCAATATCCAGCTCCGCCAGATCTGCCTCAGTCAGATTACCAATCTGTGTACTCTGGTTCTTCAGCACCTGCAATCTGCGCTCCAGACTTTGACGCACAGCTGCTGTGCTGCTGGTAACCATCCTCTGCATGATGATCAAGAGAAAAATCAGGCACATATTTTTCTTGCGATTGCGCTGTGCCTTGTTATATGTCTTTGACACATAATCAGTCACCAACTCATAGAGTTGACGTTGCAAGGTATGCCTCTCATCCCAGTTCAAAGAAACCAGATGTGTGATGCGGTTCTTGAAAAGCTTATTGCCATTGTTGTCGATAGCTTCCCGCTTTTCGGTTCGAATCAGATAAGGAGCCACCTGCTCCTTGACAATAGATTTGGCATTCGGAAAAGCTTCCTCATCCAGGAGACGCACCAGTCTCAGGAATGGTTCTGTCTTGCCATTGTGTGGTGTAGCAGACAGCAGGAGCAGATACGGACTTGCTTGGGACAACAGATATCCAAGCTTATATCTAGCCACCTCACCGGTGGAACCGGCCACCCTATGGGCCTCATCGATGATGATCAGATCCCAGCCGCTATTAATGATGGAATAGATACGTTCCTCGTTGTAGGCCTCCACCTTCTCCGCTGTCCAACCCGCGTGCTTCTCAATTGGCTTTATGGAATCCATTGGAGAAATCACCTGGTCATACTGTCCATAGACGTCATCATTATCAGTTAGTCTGCGAATCGTGTCATAGTCAGAGGGCAGAATCACATTGAATTTCTCATGAAATTTCTCCTGCATCTCAGCCGCCCACTGCGTCACCAGACCGGTCGGACACACCACCAAGACGCGCTTCACCAATCCACGAGTCTTTAACTCCTTGATAATCATGCCCGCCTCGATGGTCTTACCAAGACCCACCTCATCCGCCAAAATATAGCGAATGTTATTGGTCTCCATGGTACGATTCAACACATGAAGCTGATGTGGCAGCGGAATCACGCCACTGGCCAGAGAGGACAAAAGGCCTCCCGCCGTTTCATTCTTAATCTTAGACTGCAGCACAGCATACCGGAGATAATTCTCATCATAGGAATTGGTTCCCTCCTTTTCCTGCAACTGCTCCTCTGCTGCCTTGTATACCCTGCCGGTGGCCGGATCAAATACGCGATAGGAAATATAGCCCCACGCCTCTAATTTTTCTAATATCTGTACGCTTGCGTTGTTTTCTCTGTCAAACGCAAAGCTTCCTGTTTCTAACACCTGACCACCTCTTACCTACTGTACTTACTCTCCAGAGCTCTCCAAATTACTCTCCAAGTTTGTACAGTTATTTCAATTCATAACATCGCGTCGGATCATGAAGCTCACCCTTTACCTGGATAAGTTCCTTCTCAACCAGACGATTTACACGATTTATGACAGTTCCTCTGGATTTCTTGGTATAGTTCTCCAATTCAGAACGACTGGCTCTCCCATTCTCCTTTAGGAATGTCATGATTTTCTGTTCAACCTCATCCAGTCCTTCCCAAAGTTCCACAGTTTTAGCTTCATTTTCAGCTTCACCTGTTGAAGCTGATGGTTTCTCCAATGTCGTCTTCCTATGTGCTGTCCGGATATCAATGTTGTTCTCCAGCACCAGCCGAACAGAATTGGCAGAATCACTGTACTCCGGAACCGGTAACTTAGCCTCTGCCATATCGGAATAAATCTTCTTTACACCTTCGTTTAATTCCCGGACATAGCCAAACTCTGTCAGCACCCTGGATATCTTCGGATTTCTGGAAAAGCGTGTATCTCGGATATTATCCACTGTTACCAAATCTGGGAGACAGCCCGGACTTTCAATTTCCAGGCGGTCATCGTACATGCTGACCTTGATATAGGCTCCTGTCATAGCATAATCACGATGAGCCACTGCATTGACGATACCCTCAAGACACGGAAACTCCGGATATTCCGGTGTCTCAATGAACTTTCCTGTCTTGGCATCCTGCGTTGTAAATACTCTCAGTTGATCCGAGATAAAGCTTTTCGCCTCATCAATGATGCGCAGAATCGACAGATCCAGACTCTTATCCTTAACTACATTTAGCTTGCTGCCTACCTGCAGCTCCCTGCCATCAATACGCAGGAAACGCACACGACAGTTGGGATAAAACTGCATGACATTCTTAGCAAATAGCAACACTGCTGCATTTGTCAGGCGTGTTTCGCCCTCTTGCTTTTGCAGAAAGCCTCTGGCAGAAAGCACCTGTTCTGTCGTCAGCTTCTCTGCACCAATTCGCTCCTTGTAGACTTTCAAAAGTTCCTCATCCAAATCTCCCAAGGTAGCATAAGCATTCATTTCATCCTCGAAATGACGGGAGCCCTTCGCATATTCCAGATTGCGAAGATTCTCTCCCAGCATTTCCTTAGACTTGTCCCCGATACGCAGATAGGTTCTGTCATTTGAAGTACGTATCACCTGATCCTTGCTGGCTTCGATATGAAGCAGGAGCAGCCGATCCGGCTCTCCCTTAGCGTTCACCACATCTACATACTCTTCCCGATATCTGGGCATCGGTCGACAGCAATCCTTCGGTGCATTGATAAACTCATTGATTTTATCCTCACCGCAAGCATTAATGCCCTCTATGGTTTTCTTCTTGTCACTGATTCCGATCACCAACGTTCCGCCAGCCGCATTGGCAAAGGCAGAAATGTGTGGTGCCAGATCAGCCACTCGTATCTGACTGGATTTCCGGTCAAAATATTTGTTTTCACTCTCCGACTGCATATACTCCAAGGTAAGCAGCGGATTAATTTTTGATGCACTGCTCATAGTCATTCCTCGCTTTCCCTGTTATTATATGCGGCTCAGGCTGATATCATAATACATGAGGATATTCGGATCCTCCTGGACCGTTGCCTCCGGCAGACGCTCCGCCATATTCACAATCGCCTGATAGTTTTTATCCTTCCAAAGCTTGGAGAAGCCGACACGGATTGCCTCTGAGCGGAACAGTTTCAACTTGCCCTTGGAATTCATGTAACCCTCAAATTCCTTCAATAGGCTCTTCTCACGAAGCTTCGCCACATCCCCTTCCTTGGTGCGATCAGGAATGTACCAACGTCCCTTTTCATCCTGAAGGAAGTTTTC
>CAVAON010000156.1:0-3707 GCA_963590215.1 Anaerovoracaceae bacterium
GTTTTGCAATGTCAGATTTATTTCAAGTCAGGCTGATGTGATTTTTTCTGGGCTTAAGGAAGAACATTATTTAGCAGGATTGGATGAGGATATGTTTATTAAGCGACTGGCGTATTATTTTTCTGAAATAAATGCGTTGCATCCATTCAGAGAAGGAAATGGACGCAGTCAGAGAGAATTTATTCGTTCTCTGGCATTGAAAAACGGATACTTAATCTATTTTGACAGAGTATCGGAAGAAGAAATGTTATTAGCCAGCCAGAAGTCTTTTCTGTGTGACTATGAGGATATGGAAAAGATTATTGCAAAATGTATCAAGAAAAAGTAAATATGGAACAGGGCATAGGGCCGATCGGTGAACTACTCACTGACCGGTCTTTTCTTAGGCCCCAAATGACATGAATCAACAAAAAAGCGCATAAAGCGACAAATAACAACAAAATCCGGTAAAACAGATAGCCGGAAATCATGAAAATTAGGAGGATATCAGATTTCCTGCCTGAATGATTTTATGGAGCTATACGAGAGGCTTTATGGTCGGTCAACCGTCGAAAATCTATTGAAGCTGCCTCATCCAACCATACAGAAATTTGGAATTATCAACGTGGTGGTTGTAGGTGCATCCAGGAGATTTCTGGCACAGATTACCCGGCACCAGAATGAAGTGAAGTACATGTCAGCAAGTCTGCAGTACAGTGACTATTCTGGCGTGGAGGATTTCGTGGTGCCTTACGAACTGATTGACACTAGCCAGGAGCCGGCATATCTAAAGCAGTGCAAGGCCAGCATGGAAAATTATCAGCAGCTTATCGCATCTGGAATAGATAATGATTCCGCCGGTTACTGTGCACCGCAGGGGATGAGAAATATCCTGCTCATCAGTGCAACACCTTATCAGTGGAAACATATGATAGCTCAGAGGGTGTGTCGCAGAAATACGGCGGAGACAAGATATGTGATGTTGCTTGTCTGGAAAGAACTGATGCGACAAAATCCAGAGCTCTTTTGTGACGCAGGCCCCTTTTGCATGAATGGCGGTTGTAAGGAGGGCAGAATGACTTGCGGAAAATGTATTCCAGAGGAGATGAGACCGGAGGAGATCCTGGCAGTGGATTTTGCAAAGCTACAAAAAGAGATACAGCTAGAGGAGGACGTGAATGAAAATACAATTAATTGATTTTGGAGGCAAAGCTCCTGAGCGGGCTCATGCCAATGATGCGGGGCGGATGTGTTCTGCCCCTATTCTATTACCATAAGGCCAGGCGAAGTCATTAAGATTCCACTAGGATTTGGCCTAAAGATACCTGATGGCTATGCCGGATATATATTTCCAAGAAGCGGGCTAAGCAACAAAGGAATTGTCTGCGAGCTGCCACCTATAGATTCTGGCTACAGAGGTCAGGTTCATGCAATCATCTCCAATGTCGGAAATAAGGAATATAGGATTCAGGCAGGAGAAAGAATAGGACAGTTTGTGATTATGCCGGTTGTGATACCGGAATTTACTTTTGAAAACTGGGAAGAGCGTGGAACAGGGGCTTTTGGTTCGACGGGAAGATAGAGATTATCTGATTTCTAATGAAGTATACGTGCTATACTATGTAAAGTAAAGTAAGTTTGTAACATGGAAGCATGGAAATTGCAGAGCTTGTGTGTTTATTTTTTGAGATTTCTGACGATATATTTTTTATAACACTGATTTGATTCTAAACGGATTTTGAATGTATTTACAGGGAGGTTTCTATATGTCGATAAATATTAGTGGATTAGGCAATACTTATAATGGCATCAATACAAATAGCAAACAATATAAGGCTTTGAAAGAAAAAGGATGGCTATCTGGTATTATGCAAAATGAGGCCATGATGTCGCCAGAAGAAAGAATGGTATATGAAACATTCGGTGGAAGAGATACAATTATAAAAAATCTGATGAACCAATTTGATTCGGATGGTGATTTGCTAAATGCAAATGGGGTGGCAGGAATGGATGTTACCGGCAAGGGTACATCGTGGCAGCAACTAACGAGTGTATCTGAGGAATATCGTCAAAAGATGTTTGATAATGTGAAGAGGGAATTTATTCAGGAAAACGGTCTTTCAAATGGTGATACAACGAAGCGTTCAGATATTTTCAAAGATTACCAGTTAAGTGTAAGCAAAGACAAAAGGTTAAGTGGAACATGGACTTTAGAGCAATACGAAGGACAGTATAGAGCTACTATGTATGCAGCAGTGAAATCAGCTAATCCAAATTGGAAACCGGGACAAAAGTTTGATACAAGCATTCTTGATAATGTCACAAGAGAATCAGTGGAATCTACACTTGTCAAAAATGGTAATAGGATAGTTCGTAATTCTATTGATGTATCAGTATAGAATACGATAACGTTTGTCTGATTCACACACAATTTAATAACAAATTTACATAGCACTTTAGCCAAAAGGTTAAGGTGTTATTTTTTTACCACAAAAGGAGGAAAGAAATGTCATATAAATTAGTCATCGCCGAGAAGCCTTCGGTGGCACAGTCCATTGCCAAGGTTATCGGTGCAGCAAATAAAAAGGACGGATACCTGGAAGGAAATGGGTATCTGGTGAGCTGGTGCGTGGGGCACCTGGTGGAGCTGGCCTCTCCAGAATGCTACAACGAAAAATATGAGAAATGGAGATACGGCGATCTGCCAATACTTCCTACAGACTGGCAGTATCAGGTATCCGCCGGCACAAGAAAGCAGTTCGCTATTCTAAAGACTCTCATGGAACGAGAGGATGTCACAAGCCTTGTGGAGGCAACGGATGCCGGACGCGAGGGAGAACTGATTTTTCGTCTTGTATATCATCAGGCAAAATGCAACAAGCCATTCGAGCGTTTATGGATTTCCTCTATGGAAGATCAGGCGATATCGGATGGCTTTTCTAATCTAAAAAATGGCACAGAGTATGATGACCTCTACAGGGCGGCTCTCTGCCGTGAGCGAGCGGACTGGATTGTGGGAATGAATGCCACCAGGCTATTTTCTACTCTCTATGGCCAGACGCTAAATGTTGGCAGAGTTATGACGCCAACCCTTGCCATGATTGTGCAGAGGGAGGCAGAGATAGAAGGCTTTAAGCCGGAGCCTTTTTATAAGATATCCATTAGCTGCAGCGGAGTTACAGCTGTGACCGATCGCTTTGATAAAAGAGAAGATGCGGAAAATGTTTTCGCCAGAATAAAAAACGAGCATACAGCCCAGGTGACAAAGCTTGATGAGACCGAGGGAAAAGAGAAGGCACCACAGCTATATAGCCTGACGGCCCTGCAGCGAGATGCCAATAAGTTCCTGGGTTTTACCGCTCAGCAGACCTTGGACTATACCCAAAGCCTCTATGAGAAAAAGCTGGTGACTTATCCAAGGACAGACAGCAGATATTTGACAGAGGATATGGAGGGAATGCTTCCAAACCTGGCAAGGAAGATGGCAGATAAATTTGGATATACCAAGAGCTGGCCAATAAGTGCAAAGCAGGTAATAAATAGCAGCAAGGTCACTGACCACCACGCGATTATTCCTACTGTAAATGTGGCAGATGCAGCTTTCAGCGAATTGCCATCTGGTGAACAGAAAGTGCTTAGCCTGATATGTGCAAGGTTTTTGTCAGCCCTTGGCGTAAGCGTATTTACACTGACGCTGATTGCAAGAACAAAGAACAGGGGAATGGCTT
>CAVAON010000157.1:0-679 GCA_963590215.1 Anaerovoracaceae bacterium
AAGTATACATTCTCGTTAATATTCATCCTGAAGTCCCACATACCTAAAATAATAGCCTTTTTCTCATTGTTCATAAATAAATCCTTTCGTTTTTTGCAGGCGGAGTGCCTTGAAACATATGATCTGCTTTGTTGTTATTACACATTGCCTTTCTGTCTGAATATATTATATACTTATACCATACAATATATTCAACAAATATTCAACACTTTTTTACCCTGTTCAGAAAGCAAATTAAGTGATTTGAAATGCACAAGTGGGGAAAATCATTGAAATTGCAGCGGTCAACCGATATGCGAATTACTTTTGCAGGCTGAACATCAGGTGCGTAAACCTTTTTTAAGCCGCCGTCACACCATTTATTCATATAATATGTCATAAAAAATGAAGGTCTGCGCATATTGAATACAGCTACGGATAAAAGTGTTGTATGTTTAATAAATATAATATATACTATAGATATACCAATAGACAGGAGGATATGTTTTATGAGCAGACAATGGATAAATATACGAGGGAGAAACCTTTTGTGGAAAGAATTCATTCGTGCACTTGACAGCTACAGGTATTCTCAGACGATGAAAAAACGTGGGGAGGAGATATTTGAAAAATTCGTTGATATGATTTATGTCCTCCAGTTACTTACCGATGCTTACAGGCAAGGCGAAAACTACATTGA
>CAVAON010000157.1:738-3706 GCA_963590215.1 Anaerovoracaceae bacterium
CATTGAATATAACCCGGATTTCTTCGAAACAAACTATATGGAGATGCCATCAGAAAATAAACTTCCGGATGCTTTAGAAGAACTTTTGGAACAAATAGAAGTGAAATTAAATATTGATTTAACGGAAATGCTCGATCAGTGTGTGCTTGAATCAAACAAAGCATATGTGCATATGCAGGAATTACAGAGAAAGGAAGAGCAGCGGATTTCACTGATAAACTCCCTGATGAAAGAGAACAATATTGATGAATGTCATGATGACAAACCGGAAACCCGGATCAGGAAGCTGATTTTACTTCAAAAAGCAAAATTAAGATCTGACCTTTATGACATGGATGAAGATGCGATGGAAAAAGAAATGAATGTGGCAAAAACATGGTGCGAGGTACTTGTTTCGTCTGCTTTTTCAGAAGTGATTTCTTACGGACTGATGTTACGTCTGGTTGAAAATGAGATTGCTACTGAATTTGAAATGACTGATCTTTTGCAGGGCAAATATAACAGGAAGGAGGATTATGAATGGTATTCAGAGAATTTTCTTGGATGCAAACTGGACTGGCCTGCGGATATCAGAGCAGAAGATATTCTAAGCTTATACACAAAGAAAGTAGAGAAAATTATTGGAATAAAAGTATGAATTTTTCAAAGGTTGAGAGTCTCACCGGCTGGCTACTTGGATAATAAATTGTGAACTTCCATTAAAATAACCCTTAATGATTTGGGACTTGCTTAGATTGCAAAGCCCATTCGAACGGAATGTCCATTCTGATTTAGCGGTATAGATTTTCCAACTCATCGGTATGTTTTTCCTTTATTATTGTGATGTAAGTTATTACTTTTTATCACAGTGCAAGGAGGAACTGCTATAATACTATTCTTGGTGTCATAGAGCTTCGACTTAACAAGACCGGCTATGACAAAGTACAAAACCGTTATCAAAGTGACCGAAGCGAAATAGCATAATCATGAATCGGTTCAAAGAATCCGGATTATCTCTTGATGTTATTCGGCAGATGCCCGCTTCAAAAGCTGTTGATCTCGTTTATCCAAAAGAAAATCTCCGTCACAAAAATATCCCCATGCAAGTCAGCCCCTCTCACACTCAGAAAAAGCTCAGACTTATTCTCCGATAGCCTTGAATCTTTGGTCTATATCCCTAAACGCGGCAACAGCATCAGTGAAATCCTGCCTTATATTTGTATAGAGCAGATCTGTATGCAGTGATTCATATCTTTTTTTGATATTATCATCAAAATGCTTTTCCCATTTGTCAAAAGCATAAGCTCCGGACGGATCATAATCTGTGCCCATTGAAGTATGGTCTATATAATATGAATCTGTTTCTTTTGTTTTTTGGATCAATGATTTGAGTTCATCAGAGTTGTCTAAAAAACTTTTTATTTCATCCATTTTCATAAGCTGTACAACATCATATATATGTCTGACTTTTTGATTCAGACTGCCACAGATAGCGTGTCTTCTTACTGAAAAAACTTTATCAATAAAAGTTCTTTCGATGCATAATGTGTTGAGAGATACACTTTTTAGCTCATATTTCTTAATAATATCCTTCTGCCCCTGTTTTGCAAGGTATTCCTGTATATATGATGTGAATGTTTTGACTGTTACAGGATCCGGTCTGACCATTGAGCCTATTTCCAGTTTTACTTTTTCTTCCGGAAAATTTTCATCAAGCCACAAAAAAGAACTTTTACTCCTGTTTGATCTTCTCTCTCCGATAACCTGAAAGAAATCATCTCCAGCCATAGTTTTCTCTATTTTTTTGATAGCTTTGCTGTATTGCTTGTCAGAAAGAGCCTGTCCGGGCATAAAAGTAAGGTCTATATCTTCGGAAAACCGTTCTATTGAACCGGGATAACATTTGCTTAAAGATGTGCCGCCCTTAAAAACGCATAAATCTGCAAATTCACTGTTCTGTAATCTCTCCATTATCATAACGATATGGTAATCTCTCCTGACAGCACTTTCGGGAATATCTATATCTTCTGCTGCTAATATTACAAGATCATTAAAAAGTTCGTTGTCTAAATGAAGCTTCATAGCCTACCTCCAGTCCGGTATCTTATATTTCGACAAAGACGACAGATATGCTGCAAGATTGTTTGGAATACTGTATGAATCCAGAATATCTTTAAAAAAGGCAATGGTGCGTTTCTTGTATTTTACAGCATTCATAACTGCCGACATAGCTGCATCATCATACATTTTGACTGCAGATTGCATATGTTTTTTAAAGGTGTCGATGTCAAGGTCTTCTATTGAAGAAAAGTTATCAAGAATGTCCATTGTTTTTAACAGTGTACTCTCTTTTGGGGTAAAACTCAATGGGATTTTTGTTACCCGTATGTTTTTCACTGTTTTTGTTTTCTCTGTAATATTGCCGGAATATATTCTGACAGTTCCTGAAACCTGTGTTGTAAGTCCGATTTCGTTGTACAGTCTATATCCAACAACAATCCCCTTGTTGTTTTGTGTAAAATATTCTATTATTTCTTTTTCTGATGCATTAACTTTTCCAAGTGGGGTGATTTTAGGGACACAGTAAAGCCCTGCTGCAAGCCTCGAAACCGCCGACTCATTTACAAGGCGTTCGAGAATTTTGTAAAAAGTAGCTTCGGGAATACTGCTGAAATTTTTTCTGTATATGTCGTTTGCACAAAAAATACTTCCCGGAGTTAAAGATAAAAAATTGTTTCGTATAACTGAAGTATAACCTGCCATATCATAGCACCTCCCTTTTTATATTAGTATACATATATCAATATGTCAATTAAAAATATTATTTACTTGACAATTCTTTTGTAATGGCTGGAATTTCAACGATTCAGCCCATTTGCACACTTCAAATCAAATCGATATGAAATCAACATTGATGGTGCACTACAAGGTTAGAGTATTTGCTTATGACAAAGACGGCAACTTCGTAGGCCAGACTTACCAGTCACAG
>CAVAON010000158.1:0-3694 GCA_963590215.1 Anaerovoracaceae bacterium
CTCACATCTGTTTCATCAGGTTTGTAAAGCTCTGCGAATTTTTTTGCAAATTCTATGGCTTCTGCAGTTGTCTTGTACATTTTCCAGTTGCCTGCTATTAAAGGTGTTCTCATTTCTTTTTCTCCCATTAAACATATAAGAAATCAGCAGGAATACACATCGGCATACTCCTGCATTTCCTATTTACTGAAGCCATTTAAACATCACAAAACACTACCAACAATCTATGCAAACAATCATAGAACTACTAACTATAAATGGTTTCAGCTAAAAACTTGTTATGCTACGGCATTTATTATTCTACCGTTTCCACTTTAATCATATTGGTGTTACCCTCTATATTTATAGGGATTCCCGCACTCACAATGATATGGTCACCGCAATTCAGCGAGAGTCTGCTGCCGATTTTTTCCATCGCGGCTTCATACATAGGCTTCCAGTCACTGTTTTTTTCAACCAGTACAGGGTATACAGCCCATACCAGAGACATATCGTGATATGTTCTCACTGATGCCGTAACTGCAAAAACAGGCTGTTTCGGTCTGAATTTTGACATTTTATGCGCAGTATAGCCCGACGCCGTAACCGCAACCAGCGCTGCCGCTTTCAGATCCTTTGCCATAGTGCAGGCCGAGTGCCCTATGGCATCAGATACGCAATCTCTGATTTCTGCATCCAATGCTCTGTTTATTTCTTCTGAAGAAGCCATATCCGCCTCTGCCCTGTTTATAATCTGTGTCATTGCTTTAACTGTTTCCACAGGATATCTGCCTGCTGCGCTTTCTCCGGAGAGCATTACCGCCGAACTTCCGTCGAATACCGCATTGGCAACGTCGGTAATTTCCGCACGTGTAGGCATCAGACTCTGCGTCATCGAATCAAGCATCTGTGTTGCTGTTATAACGATTTTGCCGCATTCATTGCATTTCCTTATGATTTTTTTCTGAATGCCCGGCAGCTTATAGTAGCTCATTTCAACTCCCATATCGCCCCGTGCAATCATTATCCCGTCGGAGGTCTGCAGTATCTCGTCGAAATTCTCAAGGCCTTCTCTGTTTTCTATTTTAGATATTATTTTTATATGCTGACCGCCGTTTTCGTCTAAAAACTCTCTTATATCGGCCACGTCTTTTTTGCACCTTATGAAAGATGCCGCAATATAATTGATACGATTCTTAATACCAAAAAGAAGATCTTTTCGGTCACGGTCGGTCAGATAATCGAAATTCAGCTGCACGCCCGGCACATTAACACCTTTGTTGCTGCTTATATATCCGCCTCTGACAACCGTACATTTTATGATCCTATTTTCAACACAATCAACTTTCAGTTCGATTTTCCCGTCATCTATAAGGATTACATCGTCCTTGTCAACCTCATTGCACAGATTTTTATATGATACACTCACCATCACATCGGACTCTGCCGCTTCACCGCAATGGCAGAACAAATAGAATTTCTGGTTTTCCTCTAAAAGAAGTGAACCGTTCCTGACCTTGCCTATTCTTATTTCAGGACCTTTTGTATCGAGTATAACAGCTGCGGCAACACCCAGTTCTTCGCGCGCCTGTATGAAATTCTGCAGTCTCATTCGATGCTCTTTATGATCTCCGTGGGAAAAATTAAGTCTTGCAGCATTCATGCCCGCCGACAGCATATCTTTAATTGTTTCCACTTCTTCACACGCAGGTCCCAAGGTGCATACAACTTTTGTTTTTTTCATAGATGCCTCTTTTTCTGCTACAGCAGGCTGCCCATATGCATAAGAGTTCTTATAAGCTGGCTGACATAGCTCATTTCATTGTCATACCACGCCACAACTCTTACTTCATATATATGAGTTCCGCATTTTTGCGCCAGCGTCTGCGTCGAATCAAACAGCGAGCCGTAGCTCATTCCGATTACATCGCTTGAAACGATTTCTTCGCTTGTATAACCAAATGACTCGGATACAGCCTCCCTCATCGCTTTGTTGATGCCCTCAACACTTACACTGTCTGTTTCGTCTTTAAGAGTGGCATCAAGTATCGTAATCGAACCTGACGGCACAGGGACTCTCTGTGCAGAGCCTATCAGTCTGCCCGAAAGTTCCGGTATGACAAGGCCTATCGCCTTTGCTGCGCCTGTGCTGTTTGGAACTATGTTGACAGCTCCCGCTCTGGCTCTTCTCAAATCACCTTTTTTGTGCGGTCCATCAAGAATCATCTGATCTCCTGTATATGCATGAATTGTTGTCATGAATCCTGTTCTGATTTCTCTGTAGTCATTGAGAGCTTTTGCCATAGGGGCAAGGCAGTTTGTCGTGCAGGAAGCTCCTGATACTATGCAGTCCTCTTTTGTCAGGCTCATATGGTTTGTGCCGTAAACCACAGTAGGCAGATCATTGCCCGCCGGCGCTGATATGAGGACTTTTTTTGCTCCCGCAGCTATATGAGCCTCTGCTTTTTCTTTGGATGTAAACATACCTGTGCATTCCAAAACTATATCAACATCAAGTTCTCTCCATGGAAGCTGCTCAGGATTGGTTTCGCTGTATACCGAAATTCTCTTTTGGTCCACAGTTATTGAAGCATCATCGCTTGTTACAGTATGCCCCGAATACGCTCCCTGAACCGAATCATATTTCAAAAGGTGAGCAAGCATTCCAGGCTCTGTAAGATCGTTAATTGCCACAATATCCACATTATCATTTTCAAACATTTTTCTGAAAGACAGCCTGCCTATTCTTCCAAATCCGTTAATTGCAATTTTAATACTCATAAGAAGCCTCCTCTATAATTTACCGCTTGAACCCAGCACATTTCTCATTTTGTGTTTAACCATATTTTTGAGTGCTTCTCTTGCATCTCCAAGATACCTTCTTGGATCTATCACATCAGGATGCTCCTGCAGACATTTTCTTATTTCCGCAGTCATTGCAAGTCTGAGATCCGTATCTATATTTATTTTGCATATGCTGTATTCCGCAGCTTTTCTGAGCATATCCTCCGGAACACCCTGTGCTCCGGGTATCTTTGCGCCGTACTGATTGCACATATTCACAAATTCTGGCATTACCGTCGATGCTCCATGCAAAACCAGCGGTGTTTCGGGAAGCAGCTTCGATATTTTTTCCAGCCTTTCAAAATCAAGCTTTGGCTCGCCTTTGAATTTATACGCTCCGTGGCTTGTTCCTATTGCAATGGCAAGAGAATCCACGCCTGTTTTTTCGACAAATTCAACAGCCTGATTGGGATCGGTATAAATCACATCTCTGTTGTCTACGATAACATCATCTTCTATTCCCGCCAGCGTTCCAAGCTCTGCTTCAACCACCGCACCTCTTGCGTGGGCATATTCCACCACCTTTTGGGTGATTTCTATATTTTCTTTGAATGTCAGGCTTGAACCGTCATACATTACGGAAGTAAATCCGTCATCTATGCACTGTTTGCATATATCAAAGCCTGCTCCATGATCCAGATGAAGCACCACGTCAATTCCTGTGTCTTCCATTGCCGCCTCTACCAGTTTTTTAAGGTATGCGGGTCTTGCGTATTTTCTTGCGCCTGCCGAAACCTGCATGATAACTGGCGAGCGTTCCTCTTTAGCCGCCTCTGCTATGCCCTGTATTATTTCCATATTGTTCACATTAAAGGCTCCTACGGCATAGTCGCCTTTAATTGCTTTATTAAACATATCTTTTGTTGTTATC
>CAVAON010000159.1:0-3688 GCA_963590215.1 Anaerovoracaceae bacterium
GTATATATGTTATATGAAAAAAATTGTTTATCACCGGAATTGTTTCGCCAATCACCATGCCAGTACTTATTATATGCTTGACAAGCTGATCAAGTACAACAGTTCCTGCAATTATAAATATCAAATACATAGAAAATACGGGGCTTATACGCCCCTGCTCCTCTTATCTAATGTTAACCATGGTTT
The DNA here is from genome assembly GCA_963590215.1 of Anaerovoracaceae bacterium. Lineage (GTDB taxonomy): Bacteria > Bacillota > Clostridia > Peptostreptococcales > Anaerovoracaceae > UMGS973. Next base: position 187 of record CAVAON010000159.1, read on the forward strand.
TGGATATATCAGCTCTGGCAGGCGAATCATCTGCACTACCTGTTCTGATGGTCTGATCTTTTTCCGGAAGAGTTCTTACGATTTCATCCGCCTCTGTAAAAATATCTGCGCTAAGCATGTCAAACCTTTCAAGCTCCGCTTCTAAAAGATTCTTGTATTTTTCTCTTAATACAGTAACCCTCCCCCTTATATTCTTGCTTTCAGACATAAATCTCTCAGAGGTTTCTCTTGCTTCGCGTCTGATAAGATCGGCATCAAGTTCGGCATTTTTAAGAAGTACCTCTGCACGCTTCTCGGCGCTTGCCGATATTTCATTCATAAGCCTCTTTGCTGTTTCAAGAGTATCTAAAACCTCGCTCTCAGTATTCCTGCTTGTAGCAAGCTCCTCTTTGAGTCTGCTGTTTTCTTCAGAGAGTTCTTTGTTTGTTCTGATGAGGTTTTCCATTTCAAGAATTATGAGATTGAGAAATGTATCCACTTCTTCTTCTCTATATCCTCTGACTCCTCTTGTAAATTCTTTTTGTTCAATATCAACAGGTGTTATCATTGTTTATCCTTTCTGTTATGCCAGCATCATTACAATTCTAAGCAATATGTCTCTTGCAAGTACAATAACAAGGCATGCAAGCAGAAGCGACCAGTCAAACATGCCGCCACTGAATTTCGATGTTATTTTTCTGCACGGAGCTACAAGAAATTCTGTAAGCCCCGCTGATATCCTGTATATAGTCTGAACCCATGGTCTGCTGCCTCTCATAAGCCACGAGCAGAGTGCTCTTACAACCAGAAGCCCAAACAGTACGTTGGAAATAATAATTATTGCTTTGCCAATTAAAATCATCTCTGCTCCTTATCTTTTTAACTGACTGCCGAATTCAAAACCTTTGTGCTCTACACTTGAATTGATGTCGACATTCTCAGGGGCAAATACAAATATATTGTTTGCGACTTTTTGTACATTGCCATTAAGTGCATATGTCGCACCGCTTAAAAAGTCAAAGATTTTTCTGGCTGTATCTGATTCGAGTCTTTCGAGGTTGACTATTACAGGCTTCCTGCTCTTGAGATTGTCAACAAGCTTTGGTGCTTCCTCAAAACCTTTTGGCTCTAAAACAACCATTTTGAATGGATGTGTATTTACAGTAGTTCCTTTTTGCATATTAACCACCTTACTTTCTTTTATTTCGCTTCTGCGAGGTTCAAATGAAGTACGAGGCTGAGATTCTCTTCTCTCCATTCTGTTTTGTGCCTCCATTATCTCTTCTTCTGTGATTTCATCTTCATCAAATTCCTCAATACCGATAAGATCCTTAAATTTGTCTACAAAGCCCATAATTTCCTCCTATAATTTTTTATTGTAGTTTCTTTCACCAAATATCGCTGTTCCGACCCTGATAAGGTTGGAACCTTCTGAAATTGCAACTTCATAATCATGGGACATACCCATTGATAAATATTTAAAATCCAAATGTTCATGTTCTATGCTGCCATATTCATCATACAGCTCTTTGACCTGTGCAAAATATGTTCTCACATCATCGGGATTCTCTGCAAAAGGCGCAATGCACATAAGACCCCGGAGTCTGAGATTTGAACATTTATCAAGAATTTCTCTTATCATATCTTCAGTCTGGTCTGTTGCAATGCCGAATTTACTCTCTTCCTGTGCAGAATTCACCTGAATAAGTATATCCATAGTAATGCCGTGCTGTATGGCACGTTTGTTGATTTCCTCTGCAAGATGCATCGAATCGACAGAATGAATCATCGAAACCTTGTCAATTATATATTTGACTTTGTTCGTCTGAAGATGCCCTATCATATGCCATCTTACAGGCTTTACTTTATCAAATTTGTCGATTATCTCCTGAACTTTGTTCTCACCGATGTCTGTAATACCTGCATCTACAGCTTCATTAATCTCATCAGCTGTTCTTGTCTTGGTAACAGCGCAAAGGAGTACATCTTCGGGTTTTCTGCCCGATTTTACTGCCGCCTCTTGTTTGATTTTGTTAACTGCATCTATATTTTCTCTGATGCTTCCCATCTGAACGCACTTCCTTTCGTCATGGATTTCTGAGTACTTCATCGTAGATTTTGATGGTTGATACTGTTTTACCATCGTCATCATAATACTGACTTGCTGTCAGAACTGATTCTTTTTTGCCTTGAAGAAGTATCTGCACCGGCTTGAACACATACTCCCCTGCAGTGCTTTTGACATAGACACCTATTTGCCCGTTTTCTTTTGTAATGCAGCTGTTTTCAAGAATGAGACCTGAACATGTGCGTGTTACAACAGTCACAGTTGCTGTTCTCAGTTTCGCAAGCGATTTATAATATCTGTTGCTTGCAAGTATTACTCTGTATTTATCTTCCTGTTGCGTAATGCTTTCGATTTCTGCTTCTATTTCACTGTCTTTGAATCTCACAATAACAGAGCTGCCTTCTTTGTAGTCAGATGCTGACTCTTCGTCTATCCAGAAAACCATATACCATTTCTCGTTTTTGTATATCTTGTATACAGGTTCACCTTTGGCAACTGACTTGCGTGACAAATCAATATAGCTGTTTTGTATATCACTTACCTGATCAAAGGTCATTTTTTTGATTTTTTTGTGAGTAAATGTACTCTCATATCCATCGATATAGTAGCTGATTACTCCGTTTGTAGACGTAATGTAGCTGTCTGACTGCTTAGCACCTTTACCCAGCTTTTCAAGAATTGATGAGTATTCGTCATCTGCTTCTTTCGAGCTGTCTCCTGTTATTTTTAGAACCCTGGTGCCCTTTCGTACCTTTTCGCCTTCGTCGACAAGATATTCTGTCTGTCCGGAGCTGCCCGCAGTATATACTTTTTCATTCCTTGCTGCATAGCACTCTACTTCGTCTGAAATCTCCATAGTGCCATGCTCTGCAATGACTGTCTTGGTCATCGTATCCGAAAGCTTTGGAAGCAGATAAATAACGAAACACAACACAAGAACTATGAGTATATATATAACAATGAAATTTTTTTTCTTCTTTGGTTTGGTCATAAGTATACCTCGAAGTAATTTTACTACAATATGCTGTATATTTCAATTGTTTTAGCTCAATATTCACACAAATATTGCCAAGAAAAATTTTTCAAAAGATCCGGTATTGGGCCTGACGAAAGGAGGTGGCAAGATTGAGAATTACGATTTCAAGCATAAAAAAAAGCCGCTCCTGCTGCAACCAGGAGCGACAAGGCTACTAACAAGTAGCTAAACAACCCTGACAAGGCCGCAAAGCCTCGTCTTTTCCTATGTCTATATTAGCACATATGTTTCTGTTTTTCAAGTTGAAAATTCACTGTAGCTGAGTGTCATTTTCATACGTAAATGTAAATGTCTTATCAGCATTCTTTTGACCTTTTACTCTGTGATAAATACCTTTATCATCGATATTTACACATACCAGGTCCTTCTCCGCAAGCTCATCTGACAGCTTAACCGTAACAGTCATACTGCCGCCATTA
>CAVAON010000160.1:0-3688 GCA_963590215.1 Anaerovoracaceae bacterium
CCTGTAAGAGGCTCCGATAAACTCCAGACCGTCATATACTTGATCCTCAGATATCAGAACGCTGTCATAGAGATGTGGGAATACGGAAGTTACTGTCTTAGACTTGGAGCATGGACTGATTGGTATAATTAACATATGAAAAACACAGATAAACACATTGACTTTTCAGCAATGTCACGAGAAGAAATCGAACAATATGCAGTCAAAATGACAGATAAAGTTGAAGTGCTTTCTATGCAGCTTGCATGGTACGAAGAACAGGTTCGTCTGTCACGCCAGAAGCGTTTCGGGGCTTCCAGTGAGAAGACAATAGAGGAGCAGCTTAATATGTTCAATGAGGCTGAGCTCGAATCACAAGAAGAAAAAGACGAACCCACTATGAAGGATGTTAAGCCTCATGTGTCCAGAAAAAAGAAAGGTCACAAGGATAAGTCCCTTAAGTCTCTGCCAAAGGAAACGATTCATTACACATTAAGTGAAGATGAAAGGATTTGCCCTGTATGCGGCGAAGAGCTTCATGAGATGAAAAAAGATATTCGCACAGAGCTTATCGTCATACCTGCAAAATATATAGTCAGAGAACATATTACCCATTCATGCGCCTGCAGAAACTGTGAAAAAAACGGCACTAAAGGCACAGTTGTCAAGGCGGATTCAAAAGAAGGTCTGTTTCGTAACAGCATTGCCTCAGCATCACTTCTTTCTGACATTATCACAAAGAAATATGATCTTGCACAGCCTCTTTACAGGCAGGAGCAGCAATTTAAGCTGCAGAGCATAAAGCTATCAAGGCAAAGCATGGCAAACTGGATTGTAAAAGCAGGCCAGCTGTATTTCAGACCGTTGTATGATCTAATGCACGAGGAGCTTTTGAAGCGAGATGTAATTCATGCAGATGAAACAACACTGGAAGTTTTGAATGAACCGGAACGTAATGCAAACACAAACAGCTATATGTGGCTTTACCGGACCGGAGGCTATGATGCAAATGAGCCGATTGTTCTTTATGATTATCAGTCTTCCAGAAACGGGGATAAGGCAAAAGAATTCCTTGAAGGGTTTAACGGCTATTTACAGACCGACGGGTATGCAGGATATCATAAGGTTACAGAAGCAAGCCCAAAGGTAATCCCAGTAGTTCAAATACTTATTGGAAGTATTACCACAGGCAGATAAAAACGATTATGAAGCAAAGGTAAAGCAGCCATATCAGCTGATACAGTCAACTGACACGACTGCTTTTTTATATTGTTTTATGTGTGCATGGTTTGACGCTTACTTTTAATTAGACATTTTGTTTTTGTAAAGAAATCTATATAACACTCTTCCATATTTGAGCTTTAAAGTCCTACGGTTTGCAGGTGCCTGTATGACGATTTTTCTGTAGGCAGAGCGCATCTTTTTATAAAATGATTTTTTGTCGGAAGCTGGTTGTTTCTCATTTTCGACATTTTCTTCAAGTTCGTCAAGGTCGCTGTCATCTGCAAGATCTTTCTGGATAAGCTTCATAATGTGTGCGCGCTTGAGTTGCTCGACCCGCAGAGATTCTTTCTCTGCAAGTTGCAGCTTTTCTTCTGCCTCAAGCTCCTTTAATTCCGCAGCGTTTTGCATTACTTTCAATTTTCTGTATGCTTCAGATGTCCACAGTGCGGTATAATTTATTTTGCCTATGTCTGCAAAATGAGAATCCAAAGTTCCCTGCGAAACAATCTTTTTTTCTCTATCGATAAAGATTGGCATTCCTTCAAAAGAAAACTCTTTTTTTGTAAATGTAAGCCTGAGAAGCATGCCCTTGTCGGTACCCTCCTGAGCTCTTTGGTAATCTGTATCAAATATGAAATTGCCGAGAGAATAGAATATGGCTTTTTTGCCTACGTATTCAAATCCCTGCACGACATGCGGGTGATGTGCGACAATCACATCACATCCCCAGTCAAGATATTTTTTTAAAAGCTTGCGTATATATGGCATAGGTGAATAAAGAAATTCATCTCCCCCGTGGTATACAAGAACAAGCCAGTCGACTTTTGAACGGAATTCCTCAACGCGTTTTTTGATGTATTCATCTGATGACTCATGAAAAGGACCGCCATGGATGTCGTTTGCAACCATGTATTTTTTATATTGCATTGACATTATTCCAATCTTTATATCATCGCCGAGGACAATCATTTTAGACGCCTCGTCGATGTTTCGTCCTGCCCCTATATATGGAAGCCCTGCAGCTTCTGTATTTTCTATTGTATCAATCATTCCGATATAACCGTAATCCATAAGGTGATTGTTTGCAAATGAAAGCACAGGATTATTGAAATTTGATTTTATGAAATTAAGAGCTTCAGGATCGCTTCTGTGAGCAAGCCTTTTTTTTCTGGTTATGCGGCAGGCTGTTATAGGGTTTTCATAATTTATGACAGTAGCGTCATTTGCTTTAAAAAAATCTTTTAAGTTGCCATCCAGCAGGTCAGGTTTTTTGTAGGCACCCGTGAAATATCCGCTGAAGCCTAAATCGCCTGTAAAACCTATCGATATCTTATTGTCCATTGTTTTACCTCACTATTTAACAGTCTGTTCAAATTTTTTAGCCATATTCTGATATAAATGAAGCTTGCCGTTGTGTTCTGTTATCTGAACGGAAACACATTGAGGGCGCGCATTGCCCTCGACGAATACCCAGCCTTTGTCAGTATATGCAAGATCCCATCCTACAAGACGCACTTCCGGTAGCACATGAGCAAGCTCGTCAACCATTTTGAGAAGATTATCCCATTCGGGGATTTGAAAGCCTACAAGCTGCACACCTGTATCAGGGTGAGAAATGTGGGTGCGGCCAAGCCAGTCTCTGCCGGAAGTATAGATGATTCCTGTTTCAGGATCAACTAAAGCTGCGAGGCCTCCGGAGCTCATGTTATCCGTATGATTGCCGCCCATGCCCATTCTCAAAAAGCACCACTGGATTTCAGTGTTGCCCTGAGGTGTCAGAAAAGCAACAACTCTCATAGTATTTACTGATTGAGGATGGAACTGTGCAATTGCATGGGCCTGAACAATCAGTTCTTCGACTACACAGAATCCGTTGAAGACAATTATATCAAAAAGATCACGAGTTGAATCGTATTGTGTTGAATCATATATTTCTATGCCATGCCCGCCGTAGTCGTTGGCAGGTTTGTATATGAATCTGGGATGACGCTGTACAAATTCTTCAAATTTGTGAAAATCATCTTCGCCATATATGCATAATACTTCTCTTTTATAGAAATTGCCGAATTTACGTATTGTCTCAGTCTTGAGATTAAAAAAATTAGTATAGTTGGGACTGTTGAATTTTCTATAAAATTCATATTTGTTGCCTCTTGTAACAAATGTTTTTCTGCCTTGATGCGAGAGCTTTTCAAAATCAAAAGTGAAATATTCTCTTGCAGCGATACCATAAATAAATCTGCAGAACATTATATCGTTATAGATTTTTTTTGCATAGCGAGGATTTGATTTTATTTCATCGCTTGCAGTTTCGTCTATAACCTCATAAAGGCTGGTTTTTCTTTTTTTCAGTTTGCCGGTAAGTAGCAGCCCTAACTTGTATAACGTGATAACAAGCCATCTTGAAAATGGTGAATCAGGTTCTGATGCTGCGATTTTTTTCTTTATTTTTTTAGCTAGAATTTTTAATTGCATAGTATTACCT
>CAVAON010000161.1:0-3640 GCA_963590215.1 Anaerovoracaceae bacterium
GAGTTACGTAGGATTCTTTCTTCTTATGGGTGTTGCTCAAGAGGCATACCGTCTCGACGTCGTTCTCGTTGAGCAACACCTTGCCACCATCTTCTGCATCATAATCAATGCGGAATTTAAATCTAATTCGCTTCAGAATACGGCCATCCTCCCGTCTTTCCGGGTAGAGGTCTATTCCTTCAATAAATACATTTAGGAATTCCTTCCTCTCCAGCTCCGTCATATTTTCATAGAGCTCATCAAACTGAAGAAGGACCTGACAGAGTTGCTTTGCTGAGATATTCTCATCATAGGCTCCGTTGATTTTTTCTGTTACATCTTCTATCTTTTCTTCCAGATCAGCAATCCTGTCATAAAGACCATCCATGCGATCCTGCATATCCTGGTACTTGCGGTCATAATGCCTATCCGTCACATCCAGCTTATCCAGCTGTTGACTCAGCTTGTCCTTTGCACCAGTTGCCTGCATTAGCTGTGTCTTTAGTCCATTCCTCTCAGCCTCAAAGCTTGAAACGTCCACCTTCTGATCCAACCGTTCTCTGATAAAGGCTTCAATTTTTTCATCATGAACCATATCATGAATCACACCGATTACCTCTGCATCGGTATCAATCTGATTAAGTGACGGCTTGAAATCACATTTCCTATCGCCATCAATTCGTTTGCGGTGCAGGCATCTGTAATAGAATGTCGAATTGACCTTGCCGCTTGGATACTTCTTCCTGCGGACTGTACCGGCAAGAGAGGCTCCACAGATAGGACATTTCAGCAGGCCTGCCAGCAGATGCTCGTGATCTAGGTCATGTACCTTATTCCACTTTACTCCGGTTTCCTTTCGCTTCTCTCTGGCTTTGCTCCACAGTTCCTCATCAATGATGGCATCATGCCTGCCATCTGCAATCAGATAGGAATCATTCTTTACTCTATGGTACTGGTCCCTGGTTCCCTTAACCTTCTCTGTTGTATTCTTCCCATAAGCTATCTTACCAATATAGACCGGATTATCCAAGATTTTCATGATATGGCCACGGGTAAAATAGTTAAGCTCGAAATCTCTGTTTGTGTTCTTAACGTAGCCATGGTCATTGAGATAATTACAAATAGACTCAGCGCCCATATCAGAATTGACGAACTTATCAAAAATAACCTTTACAATCTCCGCCTCTTCCGGCTCTACTACCAGCTCTCCCTTTTCACGATCAAGCTTGTATCCGAAGGGAGCCAAGCCTCCATTCCATTTACCCTCTCTGGCCTTCTGCTTGCGTCCCTCCATGGTTTGAACCAAGATATTCTCACGTTCAATCTCAGCTACTGCCGACAAAACCGTGATGGTCAGCTTACCAGAATCCTTTGAGGAATCAATGCCATCCTCCACACAGATTAGATTCACTCCATAATCCTGTATATACTGAAGTGAATTCAAAACATCTGCTGCATTTCTGCCAAAGCGAGAAAGCTTGAATACCAGAATGTATGAAACCTCATCCCTATTGTCAGCCACATCCCTGAGCATCTGCGTGAATTCCGGACGCCCTGTAATGTTTTTTCCAGATCTGCCTGCATCGCAGTATTCTCTGACCACTTCCATGCCCTGGTACTCAGCAAAGCGATTTAGTCGCTCCTTCTGAGCCTCAAGGCTGTAGCCTTCAACCTGCATCGAGGTAGAAACTCGGATGTAGGTATAGCATTTTATCTTTTTCTTTTTTACACTCATTCCGAATCCTCCCTATACTCAACAGCCTCATCCATCAAATCATAAAACTTCAGGGCCTCCATAATCAGCAATTCCTTTTCTCTCGTGCACTTCGGTACTCGATTCTTGTTCTGCTCAGGCTTATTGTAGGCTTTTCCTATTTCCAAGCCATATTTTCGCTTTATCTGTGCAATATACAATGTTGAAACACTGACTCCATATTTATCCTTGATATATGCCTTAATCGCTTGATAGGTTCCCTTGCGAACTATCACCTTCTGACTTCCATCTGCCTGCTTCTGCATAATGATGTTTCCCTTTCCTGGAAGGTCAATATCAAGATCTGTGCAGTCCAAGGTAAAAGCTATCGTATTCTCTGGCTTTTCCTCTTTCTCTGTAAAATGACCATCAAAAACAATCGGGAACCTGAAGGATATACTTTTTATAATTTTCCCATCCGGCCTATCCTCCGGGAAAACTTCAATCGCCTCAATAAAGCTCTGGAACAGCTGCTTTCGTTCCTCATCTGTCATTTCCTCATACATTAGAGTGATGCTTTGCATAAATGTCATGACCTGCATTGAGGAATCCGTCTTCTGCTTCAGGGCATCTACTCGCTTCTTAACGGAACCTAATTCCTGCTCTAACTTATCAATGCTGTCATATGCCTCATCAAGCTTTGCAGATGTCCGGTCGTATTTCTGATCGTAATCCTTACTCAGTGGATTTAATCCATCAAGTGTTTCACCAAGCTTGTTCTTAGAGATTTCAGCTTCCCTTAGCTCCTTGCGAAGACTCTGCAGCTTCTTTTCTGCCTTTTCCAAATCCTCCTGATTTCCAAAGCATTTCTGAAGTGCACTCTCAAATTCCTTGTAGGTCTGCACCTTGCTGAGAAGCTTTAGAACCAGTCCATCAATAATCTCCTGGTTAACTCTCTTATCATAGGCACAGGTCCTGCCATTCTGCCTGGTATTATATCTGCATGTGTAGTAATAAATAGGTTTATAATAGCCATCACCCTTCAACCTCTTGGTCTTGCAGATGCTTCCAGTCAGGCTTTTACCGCATAATGGGCATTTCACTATTCCCGAAAGAGCATGTACATGAACGCTATCCTCGGTCTTTTTATATTTATCGGCCATAGCCGTTCTTTTAGAATGCGCCTGTTCCCAGATATCCTCTGAAATGATAGCCTCATGCTGTCCCTCTACAGAAATAATATTGCCAGGATCCTTCTTCAATGTCTTACCATCACGATCCTTCTTATTTGTTCGCCGATTGTAATAAACCCGTCCACAGTAAAATTCATTATCCAAAATACGAGAAACAAAATCATAGGTGAAGGACTTCTTCTCGCCATTCCTGTTATAAAACTCATATTTGTCCTGGTTAAGAGCATAAGCTACAGAGGATGCCGTCATATCACTCTGTAAATACAGTTCGAAAATATGACGAATAATTTCAGCCTCTGCCGGATTCACTACAAGCTGATGTTCAACATTCTTATATCCATATGGAATTACGCCACCTGTCCATCCACCATCAAGCGCCTTCTGCAGCTTTCCTGCCATAAATTGAACAGAGATATTCTCCCTCTCCATCTCTGCAACAGCAGATAGGATTGCCAGAGTAAGTCTGCCGCCCTGAGTAGAAGAATCAATTGCCTCTTCTACACTTACCAGGTCAACGCCATAATCCTCCAGTATCTGCAGTGACTTTAGAATATCCGCTGCATTACGTCCAAAACGTGAGAGCTTAAACACCAGCACGAAGGACACTTCATCCTTCTGGCTCATGATATCATCCATCATCTGCTTAAAGGCCGGACGCCCCTTTATATTCTTTCCAGACTTACCAGCATCGCAATAATTACCGGCAATCTGAAGTTCCCTATACTCTGCATATTCCTTCAGACTGGCTTCCTGGGCCTCCAAGCTGTAACCTTCT
>CAVAON010000162.1:0-1453 GCA_963590215.1 Anaerovoracaceae bacterium
AATTAAATGTTATAGAATGAAGTTAACCCATGCACTGACTGCCGGGAAGCATAAGGATGCTGGGATATATCGAAGAGAACTGAGAAAGATGGGTTGCTTCCCCAAAATGTCTGATTACAGTCTGATGTGGAGGAAGGTGATGCGGAAGCTGAGAAATTTTGTTTTGCAAGCGTGTAGCCTTAGAATACTTACATAGTACAATGTGCAAAGTCAGAGTGTATTATCAAAAAAATCCGAGGCATCAGCCTCGGATTTTCGTAGATATCTCTTACTATTATTTGATTACCATGAAGGGCTCTCCGGTTGTCTCCCCGCCACTTGCGTAAGAAGCATAAAGCTCTCCAGTAACTTTATCAGTCCATAACTTATCTACTTTCTTAATGTCTTTTCCGCCTTCAGCGGTCTCGTTAATGCTAAGTTCAACCAATTCTGCCTTTTCCCAATTTTTCATATTATATTCTCCTCTTCATTGTGATTCATATTTCACAGTGCTATAATATCAGCACAATTGTTTTTTGTAAACGAATCTAACATAACTGTTAGATTTTTGGGGGAAGGGAAGTATGCATCAATATTATATTTATGGGCTTGGAATTCATACAGATGTTAGACTGTATCATCTTGATGAAAAATTGGTGAAAAGGGATGTGCTGGTGCACTATGGTACTGTGTCGGATGATATCGAAGAGTATACTAAAAAAGGCCTTGCCAGTACCATGTCTCCGTCTCGCGTTTGGTTTCGAAATGATATCGGGCACTTTATAATCAGTGGCGGAAATGATATTCTGGTTCAGCCTTTCGAAAATGCGAGGGAAGAAGACTTGGCTTCTTTCGTTTTGGGTTGGTGTATTGCCTTTCTGTTCCAGCAAAGGGGTGTTTCGGCCATACACAGCAGTGCGATTGAGATTGACGACCGTGCAATCCTGATTTCAGGTGTCAGCGGTTCCGGCAAGTCTACTATCGCACTTTCCATGATTGATAAAGGATATCGCTATCTGGCTGATGATATTGCCATGGTGGATCCTAGAACTGATATGGTGCTTCATCCGGCCTTTCCGCAGCAGAAGGTGTGCAGAAATGTAGCGGAGAAGATGAACTCTGCAGAGCTTCTCTATATAAATGAGAAAAAAGATAAATTTGCATATCATAATCAAAGGGATTTTTGTGATGAACCAAGAAAACTGACGACTATGTTTCAGCTGAACATATGTGATGGAGACAGGGTTTTAGTGGAAAAAGTGACGGGCGTTGAGAAGCTGAACAGCGTTTTGAAAAATTTGTTTCTTTTGGATGCATATATGGCACTTGGGCTTACAATGGAAGAAAAGGTGCGATGCCTTGAAATTGCGGGGAAGATTGATATTTATAAAATATCAAGACCCAGGGAGAAGAATACGGTGGAGGAAATCAGGGAGCTGGTAATAAAGCTTGTAAAAGGATAATTTGAAGGGAG
>CAVAON010000162.1:1554-3638 GCA_963590215.1 Anaerovoracaceae bacterium
GTATGAAGGTGTTTAAAATTGACAGTTACAGAAAAGTGATTCGTGATTCCGTTTATTTTGCATGTGGGATGCAGTTTTTTACAAAGGAGTCCGTACGTGATGACATACCATTATACGATGATAAGGCGGGCGTTTTTTTTACAGCGGATTGTGTGCTTGCAAACAGAGAAGAATTATTGGTAAAATTGGCAGGTACTTATGACAAAAACGAACTGGATGCTTATGGGGATGGACAGCTTTCCTATAAGGCGTATCTTCTTTGGGGAGAGAGCTTCGTTGAAAAATTAAGGGGTTCTTTTTCCTTTGCAATTTATGATATTGAGAAAAACGAATTACTTTTATATACAGATCATTTCGCAAGGAGATATTTAGCTTATCATATCAATTACCAAAGAATCTGCTTTGCCACGGTATATCAGCCGATTTTATCTATCCTTGACAGGAGTCAGAAAAAACTGAATGGGGAGTGGATTGCTTCTGCCTATTCTGACTGTACGGCGGATACGATAAAGCTTCAGGGGGCTACTGTGTATGATAATATTTACCATGTGGAGCCTGGACAGTATATCAGAATTGATATTGCTGATAGCAGGGTTGAAAAACGGACCTATTGGAACCCACTTCACAATATTCAAAAAGTCAGACTTAAGTCGGATGAAGACTATCGAGGACTTTTCTTATCAACCTTCAGAAATGCTGTTAATAGTCTGTTGCGCACGAATGGGGAAGTAGGCATTATGCTGAGCGGAGGTCTGGATTCTTCCTCAGTGGCAGCTTTTGCAGCAATCAGACTTGGCGAGGAGGGACGCAGACTCTATAGCTATACTGCTGTACCTGTTGATGATTATCACTTTACAAATACGCCCTTGACAATAGAAAATGAAAAGGGGTATGTCTGTGTGCAACAGAAGAAATATCCTAATATATATCCACAGTTCATAAATGCGAATGACACAAATTGTTTTACGAAAATAGAGCTTCACAATGCTTGTTATCTGGAACCTGTTAAACCTGTACTAAATATTGTCAACAATCATGAAATGATGGAAAAAGCGGCTGCGGACGGATGCAGGCTGATGCTGTCCGGACAAAACGGAAATGCAACGATTTCTTATGGCAGTATCATGACATATGTATACCAGAAACTTGTAAGTTTACATTGGAAACAGGCATATAAGGGTATTTTGGATTTTTGCGGAATGCATCATGTATCGAAGAAGCGATTCCTGAAGGTTTTTTTAAAGACTTTCAGGGATGAGAAGATAATGAATTACAGATTGGGAGAAGATTGCTTCTTGAAACAATCGGATATCAACAGGTACCATGTTGAGAAGCGGGAAAGAAAAATGCTTATGTCTCGCGGAACCGGAGCTATGGATTCTAAGCGACAGAGAGAAGGGTTTGGTTTTATGCCGCTGGTTTATCAGCATATGGGGTTCTATGACACATACGACAGCTTAAGGTATGGTGTTTTATCCGTGGATCCGACTCTTACCAAAGAAATGGTGGAGCTGTGCCTTGGCATGCCGATTGATTGTTTTGTTCGAAAGGGAAAGGAACGAAGGGCAATCCGTGACTATATGAAGGGGTATGTACCGGATATTATTCTTGATAATTATGCGGGACGAGGTGTGCAGGCAGCAGACTATGCATTCAGGGTGAACCGTGACTGGGATGTCATCCTGGATGATGTGTATAGATTGCTTAATAATCCTAAATTGTTGGAATATGTGGATAAGAACAAGCTACATCGACTGATTAGTCAGATAAAAGCAAGCGAGTATCATCTGGATAAGACAGTAGTTGCAGAAGCCGCGGTAATATCATCTTTATCTGCTTTTTTAAATACAGCTGATTAAGATATCATTGGAAGCAAAAAACGCTTCCTATAATCGAATAAGTTATATCATGGTAATGACGGTGTTTATTGCATTATTGTCAAGGAGGTTACTGTTTGCAATTATAAAGGTGATATAGTAAAATATTTATAAAAGCTTAAGAAAACCCACTGCCTTTAGGCAGTGGGTGCTCCCCGCGAGGTGCTGGGTTACAAGCCCAGTACCTCGTAAGGCACGTAGTGCCGC
>CAVAON010000163.1:0-3628 GCA_963590215.1 Anaerovoracaceae bacterium
GAGTGTGATTTCACAGATGCCTATATGAATACTATCGCAAAGCCTTACAAGCTGGAGGAGAGTCTGAAGCCTATCGAGTCAGAGATGAAGCAGCAGCTGAAGAATTCCAGAGATTATAAGGACATTATCCGAGAGGAGAAGGATCTGACAGAACTGGTGGGGCAGGAATCGAATTTTGATGTAGAGTCGGCTCTTCGTCTGATGCTGGCTTATTATGATGGCTGGCAGGGCGTAGACTCTACCTTGATTGACCGGATCAGTATGACGGATGCAGAGATTACAAAGCATTTGAAGACGGACTTGATTCAGGATCGCTTTTCTCCGGTGCTGTCGGTGGGCATTAAGGATTTCCCGAATGAGGCGGGATACTTTATGCTATGGGATTTGTCTATTTCAGATGGAGAGGCCAACCAGCGGATTTTGCCAATTTTTGTGAATGAGAATTTTGTCCTTCGGCCGATGGCTGGAAAGCGCATCATGGAGCAGTTTTTGGACCCGCATTCCAAATTGGAGGTAAGAAGTGCACCAAATCTGGTAGCGGAGGATTACCAGAAGCTGGAGAAGATGAGCATGGATTTTGCCTATGATTCCTTTGTAGAGCTGCGGGAAAAGCAGCTGCAGAAGAATCAGGAGAGTTACAACAAGTATAAGTACGCACTGCAGCTGAGAACCGAGGCGGCAGGACATATCGGAATTGAAAATATCAGAAAATCGAGATTGGCACGCCTGGAAAAGGAGCGTGTGGAGATAGAGAAGAGTTATGCCAAGGGTAAGCAGGTATTTCCTGATTTTCGTCTGGCATTGCTGGTTAGATTGGAGGCGTAGCAGATGTTTGCGAGCTTGCTGTATGAAAGAGCGTCAGCAGCCTATGAGAAGCATGTCCTCCTGTTAGAAGAGGACGATTTAGAAGAGAAAACGGGATACTGCGCCTTTTTTAGGGATAAGGGCTTTACGGTTCTGTATTATACCAATGATTTGGAGTATCGTGTCCGCTATGAGGAGCGGGTAAAACAGGGCGAAGAGAAGATTTTGCTGCTGGCAAAGCCTGGCGTATATATTCCTTATGATGTACTGAAAAGCTTTCGTGTCACGAGAGTGAGCCTGCCAGAACTTTTTCCGAAGCTGAACGCGGTGGCGCTTCGGGAGGAGAAGAGGCTGAATTATGAGCTGCTTTGCATGGCAATGAAGCAGAATTTTGAGACCTTGACAGATTATGAAGAGACAAAGACATTTCTGGAGGAGACGGTCTACGGAAAGCGAAATGTGCGGGAATATGTAAGGCTGCTAGAGCAGGAACTGTCACAGACCGTAGAGATGGCACGGAATTATCAGGATTGGTTTGCTATTGCGGAGCTTAAGGCGGAGATTCATGTGTTGTCAGAGCAGTACCAGATTCCGGTGGAAGTGGAGCAGTACAATCAGAGATTTGTGGAGTATGTGCTGGAGAATTTTGGTAAGTTGTCTTCTGAGATGAGCGCATCGGCTCCGATTCTGGTGAGTCGAGCGATGGATTATATCGCAGAACACAGCCAGAAGTTTGCGTTTATCGTCATGGACGGTATGTCGGAGTTTGACTGGAGGATTATCTCGGAATCCTTTGAGGGCATTCGCTATGAAAAAGGCCAGTCTATGGCTATGATTCCGACTGTTACATCTGTTTCCAGACAGTGTTTGCTGTCTAATAAGTTTCCGCGTGAGCTGGAGAATCCTTGGAGTCAGAGCAAGGAGAAGAAGGAATTTACCGAATGTGCTAAGAAGCTGGGCTTTACAGAGGCACAGATAGGTTATGGTCGTGGTTATGATACAGAGTTTGGACCGGCAGTGAAGTGCGGTGCCATTATCATCAATGATGTGGATGATATGGTGCATGGGCAATTGCAAGGCCGACTGGGTATGTATAACGATATTAAGGTACTGGCAGATCAGCATAAGTTAGTGGATACGGTTCGCCGAATGCTGAGCAGAGGCTATGATGTCTATATCAGTGCAGATCACGGTAATGCGCCTTGCACTGGAAGGGGCAAGCTGATGAAATCCGGGGTGGAGACGGAGACTAAGAGCCGGAGAATGTTGGTACTGAAGGATTTTGCAGATAAGGATGCCTTGAAGGAAAAGTATCCGAATCTGATTGAGTATCCGGGCTACTACCTGGACAAGCAGTTTGATTATCTGATCTGCGGTGTCGGGGAGTCTATGGATGAAAAGGGTAAAGAGGTAATGAGTCACGGTGGAATCACAATTGATGAGGTGATTGTACCGTTTATTAAGATAAAGGCGGTGGAAAATAATGGCTAAGATGGTGGGATACGCGTGTAGCACACGATTACCATGGTTAAATAAAGCAGTTCAAATGTTGGAGGAAAATCTTCCGGAAAAAGAATACAAAGAGAAGATGAACGAGTATCTCAGCTTTGAAATTGATAGTCCTACAAGGCTTAGAAAGACAAGAGAGATATTGATGAACGTCTGGTATTATCCTTCGGAAGAGCTGGAAGAAACTAGAAAAGAAGCAATTGAACTTCTGGATAAATATCCCGAATATGCGGCAGCAATTCAATATTGCATGCTCTGTTTGGCATATCCGGTTTTTGCGGATGTATGCAAGATTATGGGAAAGCTTTATGAATTTCAGGAGGAGATTACAAATCCCGCACTGAAGCAAAAGCTTTATGATGATTGGGGAGAGAGAGGAACGCTGGAGGCCACCACCAGAAGAATTACTCTGACATTGAAGGAGCTTGGAATTCTTAAGAACGAAGTGAAGACAAGGTATACGCTTCATAAGCTTAACATCGGCAGTGAAGCAGTTCTCAATTTCATCATCACACAGGGAATGAAACTGGACGGCAGTAGTTATTATTCCTATACAGAACTTGGTAATCTTTATATCCTGTTTCCGTTTGAATATCAGGTTAGCAAGGAAATGCTAATGAATGAGGATAGGTATACGATGACAGGATTCGGCGGGGAAGTTTCCTTTACGCTGAAGGAGCAGTAAGCGTGGAGTATGTATGCGGGACTTTCTTGAGGGAACAGAAGACGAGATTTCTTTGTGATGTCTTGATTGAAGGGCAGGAAGTTGAATGTTATATTCCAGCATCCTGCAAGTTGAGCAAGCTCGTGGACTTGACCGGCAGGGAAGTTCTTCTGCAACCAGTAGAGAGCAAGAGGGCGAGGACTAGATATTCAGTTTATGCAGCTAGGTTTGGAAGATATTATGTACTGCTTAATTTGACGGAAGCAAATCGTGTAGTAGAGGGACAGCTACATAGAAGATATTTCTCCTTCCTGGGAAAAAGAAAACAAGTTCAGAGAGAAGTTTATGTGGATGGGTATAAGGCCGATTTATTTCTTCCAGATACGAAGACAATTATTGAAGTGAAGACTTTACTATCCTTCAAGAAGAAAGGAAGCTTCCCATCAGTCAAATCTGAAAGGGCAGTCAAGCAATTAGAGAAAATTTCTAAATTGTTGGATGACGGGTACCGAGTTTGCTACATGATAATTTCCTTAAATCCTTCTGTGAAACAGATTGTGGTTAACGGGAATATGGAGGAATACTATAGCTTATTTCAAGAATGCAAGGAAAAAGGAATGGAATGCAGAGCATTTTCGGTGAGGCTAAGGG
>CAVAON010000164.1:0-3575 GCA_963590215.1 Anaerovoracaceae bacterium
TTACAACAAGTACGGAGGTATTTAAGAGGTTAATTATGATTTTAAAAAAAATCAGAGAAGAGCATGTTGACTGGACGAGTTTTTTATACAGTACTCCAGCAAAGGATTATGTATTCTCTGCGGAGGCGTATGAAGATCGGATCAGCAGGGCTTCAGAATATATTAAATGTGCAGATTGTATCCTGATTGGAGCAGGTGCCGGCGCATCAACGGCGGCAGGAATTCGATATGATGGCAAGAGATTTACAGATAATTTTGCAGAATTCATCAAAAAGTACGGAAAACATCATATGACAGATATGTATGCAGCCGGTTTTTATCCATATCCTTCTAAGGAGGCAATGTGGGGCTATTGGTCAAAGCATGCATTGATGAACCGGTTTGACCCGCCGGCATTGCAGCTTTATACAGAGCTTTACGATATTGCAAAAGATAAAAATTATTTTGTATTGACTACTAATGTGGATTGCCAGTTTTATAAAGCGGGGTTTGATAAAAACAGAATTTTTGCTACGCAAGGTGATTATGGGAAAATCCAGTGTCAAAGAGCCTGTCACCCCAAAACATACGATGCAGAAGATCTGTTTCATAAGATGGATGAAGCAAGAAAAGACTGCCTGATTCCATCAGAGCTTGTACCAAAATGCCCTGTGTGTGGAGGGAATATGGCCATGAATCTTCGTTGTGATAATTATTTTGTGGAAGATGAATCATGGCACGAGCAAGCAGACAGATATGCAGATTTTCTTGAAAACAATAAAGACAAAAAGGTTGTGCTTTTAGAACTTGGTGTCGGATTCAATACACCGATTATTATACGCTTTCCTTTTGAAAAAATGGCACGTGAAAACAGCTCCTACAGCCTGATTCGAATGAATATGGATGAGGCTGTAGTGCCCAAAAGCCTCGGAAAACGTGCAATCGGTATTGGTGGTGATATGGCAAAGGCGGTTGCAGCTATAAGGGAGATGGTTTTATGAATCAGAGGGAGAGAAGGGAATATCTGATCCATTATCTTCTGAAAGAAAACTTGCGATTTGGCAGTCAGAAGATTTCAATCAACAAGGAAGAACAGGAAAATCTGCTGCGCTCTCTTATGAATATCAGACCACCAAGACCTGCCAGTGATGAATTCCTGAAAATTCAGGATGAGTATCTTACAGAGAGAAATAAAGAACGGGGGATTGCAGATATTGATAACCTTGAACCTGTAAAGTCTGATTCGAGATTATATATCTGGCAAGGAGATATCACAACATTAAAATGTGATGCTATCGTTAATGCATGCAACAGCCAGATGCTTGGATGCTTTTCTCCTATGCATGCCTGCATCGATAATGCGATACTAATGTAAATCACACAAATGTTTTATGCCGGGATGAGCGGCTGCTGATACAGATAAATACAGAGATTTCTGAGCCTGATGAAGGTTCCTCTCCGGGAAAGAAGCTTCACTACCAACGGGTGCTGAGAGGTATTTCAGCCGAACAGCTTGGAACGCTGGCTGGGCAGAGCAAAGGATATGTCATCAATCTGGAGAAAGGGTTTAATCCTATCTTTTATGAAGATGCCGTGGTACTTGGTGAAATCCTGAATATGGATCCGAAATATTTTCTGGATGAATATACAAGATTCTGTAGGCCCGGATACGGAGCACGTATCAAGAAAATCAGAGCAGCCTATGGTTTGTCACAGGGAGCTTTTGCCGGTCTTCTGGGTGTAATCAGGTCAACAGTAAGCATCTGGGAGATTGAAAACCAGAATCATCATCCGAACCGGGCAATATATGAGAAACTGAAGGAGCTGGCCAAAGTAAAGGGAGTAGAAAAATGACACATGAAGAGCAGAGAGCATGGCTAATCCGGCAATTGCTGGATGAAGATGACTATTATAAACGATATAAAATTCCTGACGATGAGCAGGGGCAGAAGGATATGCTCCGAGCCCTTATGAACGTGCGTATGCCTATGCCAATCAGTGACGAGTTTCTTAGAATTCAGGATGAGTATCTGACAGAGGAAAACCAGAGAGCAGGTATTACAGACATTGCTGATTTACAGCCTACTAAATTGGATGAACGCATCTATCTTTGGCAGGGAGATATCACTGCACTGCGGGTTGACGCTATTGTTAATGCCTGCAACTGTCAGCTCCTTGGCTGTTTCCGTGCTCTCCATTCCTGCGTGGATAACATTATACATTCGAAATCGGGGATTGAGTTAAGGCTACGTTGTAATGATATCATGCAGGCACAGGGATATGATGAGCCAACCGGCCAGGCAAAGATCACACCGGCCTACAATCTGCCCAGTGAGTATGTTCTTCATACGGTTGGACCAATCGTCCAGGGGCGGCTGACAAAAAGCCATGAGGAATTGCTTGCCTCTTGCTATCGTTCTTGTATGGAATTAGCAGAGGAGAATGGGGTGGAAAGCATCGCATTTTGCTGTATTTCCACTGGAGTCTTTGGATTCCCGCAGCAACGGGCAGCGGAAATCGCTGTCAAAACGGTGCAGGAATACTATGTAGCGACCAGAAGTAAGATCAAGGTAGTATTCAATGTTTTCAAGGATGAAGACCTGGAGATTTATCAGCATATTATAAATTAGGAATTCTACATAGAAGATATCTTTCACGGCAGTCTTTCGTTTGTTGGACTGCCGTATTTATTTATAACTCAAACTTCGCACATGGATTTTAGCTATGCACCTTGAAAATTCAATATCTGGCAGTTATTCGGTTGTCGATGTTCAGCTTTATGCAGCTTGCAGCTGAGTTTTCAGCATTACAGGAAGTGCATTTATAAATGCATCCACCAATTTGCTGATTTTCTCATCTGATAACTCGGTATTTTCTGTAAGCATTGTCCTGAACATTTGAAGCAGTATTTGGAATGCCTGTATCCAAGTGATATCAGACATTTCATCAGAAAAGTATAAAAAGAGTTCACCAAGAGACCTATTATCATTAGATTCCCGGCTTTCCAGTGATAACATCATGTATCGGGTAAAAACAACTGCAGTATGTGCTGTCATTGCATCATATGACAGAGAATTAAACTCTCTGCTCAGATTAAGATAACTTTTGCATACTTTGAAGAACACCTCTATATCCCAACGTTTCCCATAAATTCGGATGATTTCATTCTCATTCAGATTTATATCTGTGGAAATAAGACAGAGGTACTCCTTACGTTTATTGCGGTTGCCGACATAAACCACTTTTGCAGGAATGATTTCACCATCCTTTACAACATCGACCATAACAGAGAGCAGATATCTTGATCTTCCTCGTCTCTTTTTATTCTTGTTGTAGATGGAAACCAAGGACATATCTTCACCTTTGTAACGAAAGAACATCTTTGGAGTTTTCTTAACCATGCCGATTACATCATATCCAATCTCTTTTACAGCATGAAGCGTGCTTGGAGAAGAAAACCAGCTGTCGAAGAGAACATATTTTGCAGGAATTGCCGCCTTTTTAGCAGCTTCATTAATTCGATTTCTCTTGTTTTCCGTAGAAAGAAGAATGCTGTTTGCCGGCAGAAATGTACTTCTGTCTGACCATCCAAGAGT
>CAVAON010000165.1:0-3562 GCA_963590215.1 Anaerovoracaceae bacterium
TTTTTTTACAGGAGGTTTTTTGTGTCAACAGCACTTAGTTTGATTCTTGTCGTTTTTTTTCTTTTTATGAATGCGTTTTTTGTTGTGGCTGAGTTTGCTCTTGTAAGAGTTCGTAAGACGCAGCTTCAGATTGCCGCAGATGAAGGCAGGGCGGGAGCAAAAGCTGCTCTTCGCATTGCAAACAATGTAAATTCCTATCTTTCAGCATGTCAGCTTGGAATAACTCTTGCGTCTCTTGCACTTGGCTGGCTGGGAGAGCCTGCAGTATCCGAGCTAATACGTCCGGGTCTTACAGCAATAGGGGTTTCAGAGGGAGCTGTTTCAGCTATTTCTGTTGCTTTAGGCTTTGCAATTGTCACAGCGCTTCATATTGTTGCGGGCGAGCTTATACCAAAATCCCTTGCCATATTTTCAACCGACAGATATGCCAGAATGACAGCTGTACCGCTTATCTGGTTTTATCGTATGACAGCCCCTGTTATGTGGCTTTTCAATTCAGTCACCAATGGAGTCATGAAGATTATGGGACATAATGCTGCAAGCGAGCAGGAGGTTTATACAGGAGAGGAAATACAGCTCCTTATAGATGAGAGCAGCGAAAGCGGCTTGATTAATCCGAGACAAAAGGAATTTATAAATAACATATTCTATCTGTATGACAAAGAGATATCTGCGATAATGACGCCGCGGACAGAAGTTGAATGCTTTGATCTTGAATTGCCATACAGTGAAAATCTTGAAATGATCAAAAAATGCAAATACACCAGATACCCTGTATGCAGAGGCAGCAAGGACTGCATTGAGGGATTCATTCACATTAAAGACCTTTACTGGAATGAAGAAAAAATCAGGGATAGAGAATACAAATGGCTACCCATCAGGCCTATTACGGCAGTTTCTGAATTTCTTCCTGCAGACAGACTGATGCAGATAATGCAGGGAAAAGGTGCCAAATTTGTTCTTGTAGTAGATGAATACGGCGGAACTGCAGGGATTGTGACCATGTCTGATATTATGAAAGAAATAATCGGAAATGGTGATGATGAATATATACAAAGCAGGGATTCCGAAGTGGTTTCTGTGACAGAAAACACCTTTATTATAGACGGCACGCTTTCGACAGACGAAACCATTGAACTTATAGGTTTTGAGCCTGAGCTTGCTGATGAATGTGATACGGCGGCAGGGCTCATATTGACCATATTTGACAGGATTCCGGAGGCGGGTGATGTTGCAACAGTTGTTCACGGTAATATCAAAGCAGAATTCAAAGTCCTTGAGATGGAAAAGCATCGTGTAGATAAGATAGGCATCAGGGTTGAAAAAGAGCAGGAAGAAGCAGACGAATAACAAACAAAAAGCATAGCCGAAGGATACAGGCTATGCTTTAATTATCTTGACCAGGACTATTTGTTTGCTCCACAGCATTTTTTGTATTTTTTGCCTGAGCCACAAGGACAAGGGTCGTTTCTTCCGATTTTAGGCTGATCTCTTACTACTATTTTCGCTTTTTTGTATACCTGCAGTATACCCATTCTTGTTACTTCGTCAAGCACATCTTCCCATTCCTCAAGAGTATACAGGTATTGTGCCTCTGCAACCAGCATGTTATAGAACAGCTTCTCAAAGTCTATGTCTAAAACGATTTCAGAGTTCTCATCAAAAGTCTTGAAATCGTTGGAGGCTTTGAGGCTTGTGTCTATGCCGTCAAGGAATCCCATAAATATTACAGGGTCTGCCTCATATTTTTCGGCAAGTTCTTTGAAAGTTCCTTTTGTAATATTGTTGTGGTTTGCAAGCAGATCCTTGTAAATTCTTGTTTCTGTTTCACTGTATTCTTTCCAGAAAGCATCAAAAGTATCTTTTGTCTGATTTTCGATTAAATCTTCCCACTGCTCATATAAAGTAGCCATTGATTATCCTCCATAAATTAAATTCTCTTTGCTATTTCTATTACATCACCCATAACCGCACTGCCTGTAGGCAGAGGTCCTGCGCCCTTGCCGTAAAACATAAGCTCACCTACAGCATTGCCTGTTACAAATACTGCATTGAATTCATTCGATACTGACGCAAGAGGATGATCATTTGAAAGCTTTGTAGGCTGAACGCTATATTCAATGCCTTTGTCTGTTTTCTTTGCTTTAGCAATCAGCTTGATTTTGCAATTATCTTTTTTGGCAGCCTCGATAGCCTCCATTGTGACGCCTGTAATGCCTATAGTAGGAATTTCTGTAGGCGGAACATAATTATCAAATGCGAGAGCCATCAGTATTGAAAGCTTGTTTGCAACATCGATGCCTTCAACATCTGCTGTAGGGTCGGCTTCTGCAAAGCCTTTTTCCTGTGCTACCTTTAATACTGTATCATAATTAAGACCATGTTCTGTCATCTGGGTCAGTATGTAGTTTGTGGTTCCGTTGAGGATGCCAAGAATTTCTATGAATTCATTGGCGCCAAGTACTGTAGTCAGCGCATTTAAGATAGGAATGCCGCCGCCTACACTTGCTTCAAATTTGAACTCGACGTTGTTTTTCTCTGCTGCAGCCATAAGCTTGTCATAGTTTGCAGCAACAGCTGCTTTGTTGGCTGTAACAACGTGCTTGCCACTGTTTAATGCCGAAAGCATAAACGTTGAGGCAGGCTCAATGCCGCCTAGAAGTTCGATAACTATATCTATATCGGGATCGTTAAAAATTTCGTCAGGATCCTGTGTGAACTGATCCATGGAAACCTTGATTCCTCTTTCTCTGGTGGTATCTCTTTCTAATATTTTAGTGATTCTTATATCACATCCTGTATTTTTTTCAATCTGTGCTCTGTTCATTTCAAGCACTTTGTAGGAGCCTGTACCTATATTGCCAAGTCCTAATAATCCAATATTTACTTTTTTCATATGCTTCCTCCGAACGTAAACAAATATGAATCAATTATATAACAAAAAAAGTGTTTTGTCTTTAGAAACTTGCAAAAAAGTCTTTATACTGGAGCAAAGGTCTGCTATTATATTAGTAGAAGGAGATTTGAAGAGATAAAATGGCAATTCATATAGTAATGGTAAACCCGGAAATACCACCCAATACAGGCAATGTAGCCAGAAGCTGTGCAGCTACAGGCGCAGTGTTGCATTTGGTAAAACCGCTGGGTTTTTCTATAGATGACAAGGCAGTCAGAAGAGCGGGTCTTGATTACTGGCCGTATGTCAGACTGGAGATTCACGAGAGCCTTGAAGATTTTTTGAAGCAGTATACGGGTCATACCATGTATCTTGCCACAACCAAGGGGGAGACTGTATACTCGGACGTACAGTTTAAAGACGAGGATATGATACTTTTCGGCAGAGAAACAGCAGGTCTGCCAAGAGACTTTATAAATGCAAACAAAGAAAGAGCAATCAGGATACCCATGAGCGAGGATACCAGATTGAGGTCACTCAACCTGTCAAACTCTGTCAATATCATTTTGTTTGAGGCCCTCAGACAGATGGGATTTCCCGAGCTTAAATGACAATACAGGTGTACTTGTGCGCAATATGCAAAAGTACACCTTTTGCGTACCAATT
>CAVAON010000166.1:0-420 GCA_963590215.1 Anaerovoracaceae bacterium
GGTTTTGCCATAGTAAAAAACAAAGATTCGATGTGCAAGAGAGGATTTATGGACTTGCAATATGCTGCTCTGATTAATCAAAGTAGAAGTATATTATCTACCAAACCATCGACAGCTTTGATATAATACAGATATCAAAGTATGTCGGGGGTATTTTTGTGTCAGAGGATATGGGAGTCCGGGTAGAAGTTCAGAGACGTAGTGCCAGAAGCAATCAAAAGCTAAAGATTTTATACCTGGCAAAAATACTATTGGAAAACACAGATGCAGATCATGATATCACGCTGCAGGAAATCATTGACAAGCTGTCGGCAAATAATGTAACTGCGGAGAGAAAAAGTCTTTATGATGATATTGCCCGGTTGGAGGATTTTGGAATCAAAATCAAGAAAACCCAGTATGGAAAGACCTATCATTACC
>CAVAON010000166.1:430-3550 GCA_963590215.1 Anaerovoracaceae bacterium
GGTATATGTGGCAGGACGAGTCAAAGCCATGAACAATGATATCATGGAAAACGTGGATGCAATCCACAATGCAATCTTCAGGAATTTAAAAATATCCTTCCAGTATTTTCAATGGAATATTAAAAAGCAGCCGGAGCTGCGCAAAGGCGGAGCCAGATATGTGATCAGCCCCTGGGGACTTTCCTGGGATGACGAAAATTATTATCTGGTAGGCTATGATTCTGATGCAGATATGATAAAACATTATCGCGTAGACAAAATGCTTCACATCAAAGTAGAAAATACGAAACGTGAGGGAAGGCACAAGTTCAAGGAAGTAGACATGGCTGCCTATGCTAAGAAAATGTTTAACATGTTCGATGGAGAAGAGCAGGATGTGGAAATCCTGTGCACAAACAACCTCGCAGGAGTCATGATAGACCGGTTTGGAAAAGATGTAAGAATGTATAAGGTAGATGAAGAGCACTTTAAGGTCAGGGCAAGGGTGGCAGCCAGCAGTCACTTCCTCCATTGGGTTATGGCACTTGGAGCCGGAGCGCAGATTGTCGGTCCGGAGAATTTGGTGGGGAAAATCAAGGCAGAGATCAAACGACTTGCAGAGCAGTACAGCGAAAATTAGTAACTGTGAAGGAGGTACTGATTTATGCCTCAAAGCTACACGCCAGAATTCAAAAAGCGAATTACTGTCGAAAAGCGCATTGATACATATATAAAAATGTAATATAATACATTAAAACGCATCAAAATATTTTCAAGAGGAGAATGTCTATACATGAACCGTAAAATAACATCAAAGCTATATGAGTGGAAAAATATGTTAAAGGGTAGAATGCCATTGCTGATTTACGGGGCACGTCAGGTAGGAAAAACATTTGAGATGCGTGAGTTTGGAGCATTGAATTACAAGAATACTATCTATGTAAACTTTGAAACAGATGAAAGAATCGGAAAATATTTTGAAACAGATATTCATGCAGATCATGTGATAGCTGTTTTGGAAAAATACTATCAGGCTAAGATTGTACCTGAAAATACGCTTATTATTTTTGATGAAATTCAAATGTGTGAAAGAGCATTAACTTCGTTAAAATATTTTTCTGAAGAAGCCCCGGAATATTATGTGATGGCTGCAGGAAGCCTGTTGGGTGTAGCAATGAACCGTGAAAAGTATTCCTTTCCGGTAGGCAAAGTTCAGATGCTGACCATGTACCCAATGGATTTGGAAGAGGTATTATGGGCAAAGGGAAAACAGATGCTTGCAGATACAATACGGAAGCATTACGAAAACAATCAGCCGTTGGATGAAATACTACATGAGGAGGCCATGCAGGAATTTTATCATTATTGTATTGTGGGCGGGATGCCTGCGGCAGTGATGGCTGATCTTGCAAAAGACAGTCCTATAGAACAGTCAGAAATACGGCAGATGTTATTAAATTCTTATATTGCGGACATGACCAAATATGCGAAACAGTCAGATACGGTACGGATTTATGAAGCATACGATTCCCTGCCGGCACAGTTAGCAAAGGATGCCAAAAAATTTCAGTATAAGCTGATAAAATCAGGCGCACGAGCATCTCAATATGGAGATGCCATTGATTGGTTAATTCGGGCCGGAATTGTGAATAAGTGTATGAAATGCAGTCAGGGATTTTATCCGGTTGCAGTATATCAGGATGCGAGTGCGTTCAAATTATACTATAGTGATATGGGTATTATGTCTGCCAGACTGGGAATGACTCTGGAAGCACTGCAGGGTAAGGAAACAGAGCATTTTCGAGGCATACTGACAGAGAACTATGTAGCAATTGCACTAAAAACGAATGGCTATGAGCTTCATTATTGGGAATCAGATAATACTGCGGAAGTAGATTTCCTTATACAAAAAGATAGTCATGTAATTCCGGTGGAATGTAAAGCAGGAAACCATGTGAAAGCTAAAAGTATGAGGGTTTATATGGAAAAATATGCCTCGGTCTATGCAATTCGAATCTCGGCAAGAAATTTCGGCATGGTAAATGGGATAAAGTCTGTGCCATTATATAGTGTGTTCTGCATTTGAGATCATGGAGCCGGGAATCTTCACTGTATCCTTGCTGGTTTGCCTGGACTGCATAGAGCAGCAAAAAATACGCCCTTCCTTGTTGTCGGAAACCATGTAATCTGTTACAATAAGCATGGTTTTGTGCCGACGGTTTTAGAAATACGACGATCATCAATCTGCCGCATCCGACTAGTTGTTCCCATAGGACAGGTAAGTGAGCTTGAAGGAGTAATAATCATGCAAGACATATTAGTAGTAGTAGACATGCAAAATGATTTTATAGATGGAGCCTTGGGTACAAAGGAGGCTGTTAGCATAGTGCCTTTGGTAAAAGATAAAATTGCCAATTTTGCAGGCAAGGTGTTTTTTACAAGAGATACGCATCAGGATAATTATATGGCTACTCAGGAGGGGAAAAACCTACCGGTACCTCATTGTATAAAGGAAACGACAGGGTGGCAGATTCGTCATGAGCTGGATGAGCTGCGACAGACAAAAGCTATTGACAAGCCTACCTTTGGTTCTGTGGAACTGGGGCAGCTGCTTGTGGATGAGAATGCAAAGGAGCCGATTAACTCTATTACATTTGTGGGTTTGTGCACGGACATCTGTGTGATCTCAAATGCCATGCTTGCCAAGGCATTCTTACCTGAGGTGCAGATTATTATAGATTCAGGGTGCTGCGCCGGAGTCACGCCGGAGTCTCACAAGACGGCGCTATCAGCCATGAAGGCCTGCCAGATAAAAGTAGTGTAAGCAAGACTTGATCAGAAAGAGCGGCTGGGAGAAACTTATTTGTGTTCAATTCAAGGAGGGTATTCAACATGAAGTATAACGGATTTTATTATTGGATGTTCAAGGGTTCCATGAAAAAGGTACTGATCGAAAAATATGACAAAGCGTATGCGAATGAGATCATGAAAAAGAGCAAAGTGATCTATCGGCAACTGGTCGATCAGGCGGACGATATCGGCAGTGACAATCCTATGGCGTATAATGAGCTGTTTGCACTGGCTTTTGTCGCACCATACCTGGCAAGCGAAAAGAAGATTCCGCCGGAGACGGTGCAGGAG
>CAVAON010000167.1:0-3546 GCA_963590215.1 Anaerovoracaceae bacterium
TTCCATAAGGAACCAGAACCGCGCTGGCGGAAATACCGGAAGACTTGGACACCGTGATAGTCGGGTTCTTGGGCAGGTAGGTATCTGATGTGAGAGTCAGGGTATTGCCTGATTTACTGATCTTCACATGGCTGTCACTGGTGCTGACATTATATGCCGACAAAACGCCGTTGGTATCTTTAAGTATCAGGGTGTATTTGCCATCCGAATATTTCATCTCATAGCTGCCTGTGGCAAAACTTGGCCTCACCTTCCAGCTCTGCATTTTGCTGATGATAGTATTGTAGGCACTGGCCACTTCGGTATTTGCCCCATTTCCGCAGTAGGCATTGTAGACCTGGGCATCGGTGCGGTCATAATTTCCGCTGGTGCTTCGATAGCCGCAGACAAACTCCCACACGATCATCTGGGTTGCCATATATTTGGCATCGGCAGATCCCGGAAGGGCACCCTCATTTCCCGCTTTACCGAAAGCCAGGGCCATCTTGATGGCATTCTGCTTGGCAGAGCCTAAGTTATTCCAGGTGCTGGAAGCATTGGCCGTCAGAATATCGCCCGTGCTCAGGCTCTCCCCCGGTTCGATACAATAGGCCTCCGCTCCATTTGCATAGATTCTAAGTGCCGCCTTTCCGGCATGTCCGTCCGGACCGTGGGTACCCTGGAAATAATTCTGCAGGAGCACCTGGGATCCATTGGACTGATAAACATAGCCAAATGTGACCTTTGCTGTGCTGCTTGCCGCGTAACTGGTGGTTGGCACTGCGCCAAGAACTGTCAGCACGCTTAAAGCTGCCGCGATCACACGCTTTAATTTTCCTTTAAACATAAATTTTCATCCTCCTTAAAGAGACATATCATTGCTTTTGGACTTGGTTTTGGATTTAGTCTTCTCTTCCTTTTTGGGAGCGGCAGAGACTTCCTCCTTCTTCTCCGAAAGCTTTCCAAGAACCGACTCCCTGGTCTTGTAAGCTTCCAGAAGGGACTTCAGCTCCGTATTTGAAGCCTCGCGGTATTCCTTCTTCCAGATGTTCTTACCATCCTCGTCCTTCCCTACATTCACACTGCGGGCGAGACGGGTGGATCCATCTTCCGGAAGCTTCATCCAAAGGCCCTTGCCGAATTTATTTTCGTGGATCATCTTTGGCGAGATCACGAAAGACTCCCAGGGACGGTGGTCCGCAGGATCCACATTCGGGATCTTTACTTCCACCAGCTCCTTGCCGTTCTTGGACATAAAAGGTTCTCCCACCAATCCTTTGCCAAATTTAATGGTTACCTCCTGCCTCTCCTCCGGTGCAAAAGTCTCACCGGCCGCCATGGCAGCCTCCGCTTCTGCTACAAAATCCGGGATTGCAGGGTTAAAATCGTTAAAATCACTCATAAGTTTTCTCCTGTTTTTTTGCATAGAAAAAGGTCATCTACCGTGGTGGTAAATGACCTGTGGTTTGTCATAGTATTTTTAAAAATGCCATGAACAGTTACGATATTTAATTTTGATGTCGTCCCTTATTACTTTGTCAGAACTTTTTTATGATATGCTCTCTGATTGCAATAAGGGCATTTCATCTTGCGGTCTCTCATTTTGTGTGGTGCCAGAACGACCGCTCTCATGGTCGGCACATAGCGTTTCCCACAGTTCGGGCACTCATAATAACCGGCATCATGTTCCAGTTTGATGGAGTGATACATGCCAATAATGAAAATCACGCTGCCAATCAGAATCATGGCAATTCGCCATATTGGTTCCATAACGGCAAAGCTGGCGGCAAATATAAGAACAATAAATGTTACCGAGCATGACCATCCGATCACGTTTTCCAATGCAAGAAGTTTTTTATTATTCAGTTCCTCCTGTCTTGCCAGTTCCACAAGGTTCTTCTCTGCCATCTCTTTATAATCTTCCATGTCCAGTCGTTCCCCTGTCAGGAGCTCATTGACATTGATATGAAGTAACTCACACAGCTCCAGCATGATGGACGGATCCGGCAGACTTTTGCCATTCTCCCATTTGGAAATAGCCCGGTCTGTGATGCCCAGCTTTTCAGCTAAGACCGCCTGGGTAAATCCGTTTTCTTTTCTGCAGGCTGCAATGAAGCTTCCGATCTTTTCCTGATTCATCCGGGAACCCCTCCTTTCATGAAATAGCTTAGCTTTTTTTTTGGAAAATGAACACGAACCGATGGTTGAGTTGGGGGAAATAGCTCCTTATAGTCGCTATTGCTATTGATTCAGCATCCGATTCATGCGATTTACTTTTATTCGAATTGGTATGTAGATTGCCAACCAGATAAGAGCAAATCCGCAAATAAATATGATAGTGAAAATCCATATTTTGTTCAATGGAATCCATCCATTAAGCAGATAAAAGCCTAGATAATCCAGGTACAAAACTGCCCCCTGAATCAGACCAGCAAACATTCTCGGTATGCTTTCAATCTGATAAACGACGGATATTCCCGCCGCAAGGAATCCCATGATGGCTGTACTGATAATTCCCAGAACCGCCTCATCAACTGTCAATGTCGTAACAACTCCGGCTTTTTTCAGACAGGTCCAAACAATCGCTAATATGACCGGACCACCCCAGGCCCCCCACATAAGGCCTCTTTGACAAAAATCCTTTATATATTTACTCATAAGCCATACCTCCTTCTTATATCTGCGAAACATCTTCTCGAAATACACTCTGTATATCCACTGGCAAATTCAGCATCAACTGCTCCGGATAACTGGACTTTAAGTTTTGATACCCTCTTCCAATTTGCTATTGCTGATTTATTTATCCTTTCGAATTCCCCTGGAAGAATTGCCTCCAATTCATATAGTCTGCGTTTAATCTGATATTTTTCTCCCTGATTACAAATGGCAAAAGTTTTGTCAGCCTCTACAAAAAAGCACTCGATCTGATTGATATCCAGCATTATGATCTCATCTTCTTTATAGCCGGGAATCTTATCTGTGACATTCGCCTGCATAACCAGCTTCTCTATTTCATCAATCAAGGCTGTTCTTTCATGCACCTGGGCTGTCACATTCTCCTCGCAATTCTTATCGATTTGCAATTTAAAAATCAAGTTCATCACCTCCGATAAACTCACTATACCCGATAAAAATGTTTCTGTCTTAATTTTCAGGTAATTGGTCATATTTTTGCCGTCATCGGTATTTAAGATTCTTTATTTTTCCTTATCTGGAAAATCATCCTCGTCAAAATATTTCATTTCTGGCTCGTCAGATCCGTCCTCATCATCCTCATCCAGCCACTCATCTTCATTTTCGTACTCATCGTCGTCATAGAACTCGCGGTCTTCATCCACGTCTTTTGCCTGCTCCTTTTCAGGCTTAATTTTCAGAAGATAATAAGCCCCCGCGATCAAAGCTCCGATGAAAGCAAACACGCCCAGCATTGGAAGTGCTGATCCTGATTTGTTCTGCATCCGTGAATCCACATCTTTATCTTCCTCGGACTCTGTCTTGAATGATAGGGCAGAAATGGTGTATCGTTCAACGGAACAGGGTTGCATGAAGCGGCGCATGCTTTAGACG